>CAISKJ010001433.1 GCA_903885885.1 uncultured delta proteobacterium | reverse complement strand
GATCCAGGAGCTGCTCGGCCACGCGAGCCTCTCGACCACGCAGCGGTACACGCACGTGTCGATGGATCACATCATGAAGATCTACGACGCCGCGCACCCGCTCGCGAAGCCGTCGTCGATGCCCTGAAGCGCCTCGCGCCCGCCCCTCGCGTTGCCCCGTGTGCATTGGGGGGCAGCGCGGGTGTGCGCCTTGCGCAGCGTGGAGAAGGCCAAAATGACGAACGCCCCGGAATCTTTCGATTCCGAGGCGCTTGTCTTTCAGCGGGGTGGACGGGACTTGAACCCGCGGCCTCCGGCGTGACAGGCCGGCGTTATAACCAACTTAACTACCACCCCACTTGGACACTTTGTTTTCACTCAGTGCCGCGAGGGAGTTGCGTTCTAAGTCAGCCCCTCCCTCGCGTCAACAAAAAATATCATCGACCCACGAACACCCTCGGAGCTCTGGGGTTTTCGACGAAAGTTTTCATGCCCGACTTCTGGTCTTCGGTGGCGAAGCACAGCGCGAAGGCTTGAATCTCGAGCTCCTTGGCGACGCCCATGGGCACGTTCTCGCCCGCGTGGAGCACGCGCTTGGCGTGGGCGACGGCGACGGGCGCGTGCTTCGCGATCTTGTCGGCCGCGGCGCGCGCCTCGGTCATGAGGGCGTCGTGGGCGAACACGCGGTCTGCGAGGCCGATCTTCTCGGCCTCGGCGGCGTCGAGGGTGGCGCCGATCAGCACGAGCTCGCGGGCCTTGCCCACGCCCACGCGGCGCGCGAGGCGCTGCGTCCCGCCGAAGCCGGGGATCACGCCGAGGCCCACCTCGGGCTGGCCGAAGCGGGCCTTCTCGCTGGCGTAGATGAGGTCGCACATGAGCGCGAGCTCGGTGCCGCCGCCCAGCGCGAAGCCGTTGACCGCCGCGATCACAGGGAAGGGGAGCCCCGCGATGAGCTCGCCGAGCGCGTGGCCCTTGCGTGCGAAGCGCGCGGCCGCTTCGCTGGTCATGGTGGCCATCGCGGCGATGTCGGCGCCCGCGACGAAGGCCTTGTCGCCCGCGCCCGTGAGCACCGCGGCGCGCACGGCGCCCGTGAGGGCGAGCGCGGTGAAGGCCGCCGCGGCGTCGTCGAGCACGCGCTCGTTGATGGCGTTGAGCTTCTCGGGACGGTTCACCGTCACCACGGCCACGGGGCCGTCGACGGCAACGTGCAGGGTCTCGTACGAGGTCTCGATGGTCATCGCGTCGCTCACTTCTTGTCGTAGTTGTAGAAGCCGCGGCCGGCCTTGCGGCCCACCCAGCCCGCGGCCACGTAGTTTCGCAGGAGCACCGGCGCGCGGTACTTGTCGTCGCCGGTCTCGCGCTGCAGCACGTCGGCGATGGCGAGCACGGTGTCGAGGCCGATGAAGTCCGACAGCTCGAGGGGGCCCATGGGGTGGTTCAACCCGAGCTTCGCGGCCGTGTCGATGTCCTGCGCCGAGCCGAGGCCCTGCTCGAGCGTGAACGCCGCCTCGAGGAGGAGGGGCATGAGAATCCGGTTCACGAGAAAGCCCGGGCTGTCCTTCGCGGTGACCGCCGTCTTGTTGAGCCGCGCCACGACGCCCTTCACGGTCTCGTAGGTGTCGTCGCCGGTCTGCAGCGCGCGAATCACCTCGACGAGCTTCATGAGGGGCACGGGGTTGAAGAAGTGCAGGCCCACGACCTGCGCGGGGCGCTTCGTGGCCGCGGCGATGCGCGTAATGGAGATCGAGCTCGTGTTCGTGGCGAGCACGGCCTCGGGCTTCACCGCGGCGTCGAGCTGCTTGAAGAGCGCGAGCTTCACCTCGACGTTCTCCGTGGCGGCCTCCACCACGAGGTCGCAGTCGGCGAGGTCGGCGATGGACCCCACGGGCACGAT
>CAISKJ010001432.1 GCA_903885885.1 uncultured delta proteobacterium | reverse complement strand
GACGAGCCCGCGCCCGCCGCGCCGCGACGCCGCCGCGTGCGCGCGCACGTGCGCCGGTGGGAGCTCGGCGTGGGCCCCCTCGTCGCCTTCGGACCGGGCAAAGACGCGTTCGTGAACGCCCTCGTGGCGGTGCGCGCGAGCTGGTTCCCCACCGACCGCGTGGGCATCTCGGCCACCGTGGCCTACGCCAACCTCAACGGCCGCAACGAGCGCGTCTCCAACGTGCTCGGCCTCCTCGGCGTCGAGACCGCCGTCGACCTCGTGCCCTCGTCGCGCATCTTCATCCCGCTGCGCGCCGAGATCGGCTACCTGCCGCTCAACGGCCCCGTGTTTCGCCTCACCGCGGGCGTGTCGTTTCAGCTCGCGCGGCGCGTGCGGCTCGAGGTCGACGTGCTCTCTCCCTCGCTGTGGGTGCTCTCCGAGGGCACGCCCGTCACGCTCGACCTCGGCGCCTTCGTGAGCTTCGGGCTGTAGCCCCGCGCTGCGGCACCGCGGGTGCAATGAGCCATCGCTCATGAAGCACCTCCGCACTTCGCTTTCGCTCGCCCTCACGCTCGCCGCCAGCACCGCCTTCGCCGACCCGCCCAACGACGATCACTTCGAAGCCACCATGGGCTTTCTCGCCACCGGGCAGAGCCACGCGGCCACCGGCTTCGTGGCCGACGGCGACGCGCCCTCGCTCGCGCAGACCTTCCGCGCCGCCCCCTACGACGGCCTCGCGGGCTTCGGCCTCCGCTACGACCTGCGCGGCGTCATCTCGCACGTTCGCATGACCGCGGGCTTCGACCTGCCCTTCACGGCCCTCGGCGACGTCGTCGCGCGCCGCGCCGACGAGCACGACGTGGCGCCGCGCTCGCTCTCCATGTGGTCGGTGCGCTTCGGCCTCGGCGGCGAGTACCGCTTCGGCGACGTGGTGCCCTTCGTCGACCTGCAGGGCTCGGCGCAGCGCGTGTTCACCACCGTCGTGGTCGACGGGCACCCGCGCGACTACAGCGCCACGCGCTTCGGCTTCTCGGCCCGCGGCGGCGTGCGCGTGCACCTCCGCAAGTGGTTCTTCGTCACGGCCTCGGGCGAGTACGGCCTCGTCGGCGCCACCCTGTGGGCCGCTGACGTGGGAGTCGGGTTTCGCATCGGATCATGACCGCCGCGTCATGGCGCCCGCCGCAGCCGCGTGACCACCGTAGCCTCCTGCCTGCGGCCCGCCGCGGTGGTCACCCGAGCCCCATCGCTGCACCCCATATTCATCGGTAAACCAAGCTGTTTGCGCGCTGTACGAGGCGCCGCACTTCGTGAGAGCGTTGCGCACCATGGCGCTGCGCTCGATCGGCCTCGCGGGGGTGTTGCTCGGGGTCGCGTGCGCGAGCGGCTGCAACGCCGACACGAGCGTGGTGCTCGACGACTTCGACGACGGCGGCGCCGACGTAAACACCGGCACCCCGCGCGACCGCCCGCCCGTCGGCGGCGACGCGGCCGCGGGCCTCGACGCGCTCGCAGCTGACG
>CAISKJ010001431.1 GCA_903885885.1 uncultured delta proteobacterium | reverse complement strand
GCGGCGCGTGCGGGCGGGCGCTGGTTGCGGGCGCCGAGGCGCCGTGACGACGCGGCTGCGCGGACGCCGAGGGGGAGGCAGCCCCGGCGACCGCGATGCTGAGCAGGAGGCTCAACGTGCAGCGTCGCATCGCGCGACCGCGCCTAGCACCGTCGCGCATGGGCGCGCCAGCTTTCGTCATGGGCGACGGAGAACATCGCGCGTGGGGTTCGCGCGCGCGAAGGCGCTTACGCAGTGGAGGGCCGGGATTCGCGAAGCGCGGTACGCACCCCGCGAGCGAGCCGCGATCGATTCGCCTGCAAAGTGTGGTGTCTCGAAGGCGCACACGGTCTGGCATGTGCCCTGCGTTGGGTCACGCTCGACGCGGCGCACGGCGGGTGGCGCGGCGATACCAGAAGGCGGTGTTGCGATGGCGTTTGGAGAGGAACTGAACGAGCGATCCCTCACTGCGACGCAGCGCGCCCTGCGTGTGGTCGCGCGCTCGGTGCTCAAGGAGCTCAAGCGATCGGGGTACTCGCGCGCCGAGATGGTGACCTTCGCCACCGAGCTCCTCGACCTGGTGACCACCGAGATTCGCTCCGACGACGGCGAGACGTCGTGAGCCCTTCCTGCCCTCGCGCCTGCTGACCTATCGTCGCGCCCTCCCAATGGGCGACCCGATCTATCTCGACCACAACGCGACGACCCCTCTGCTCCCCGAGGTGGTCGACGCGATGCTCCCGTACCTCCGCGAGCACTTCGGCAACCCTTCGAGCGCGCACCCCTACGGCCGCCGCGCCCGCGACGCCGTCGAGGGGGCGCGCGAGCGCGTCGCGTCGCTCCTCGGCTGTGAGACCTCGGAGGTGTTCTTCACGTCGGGGGGCACCGAGGCGAGCAACCTCGCCATCCGCGGCGTGGTCGAAGCCACGCCCGCGCGCCGCCACGTGATCACCACCGTGATCGAGCACCCCGCCACGTTGGCGCCCTGCGCGTGGCTCGAGGCCCACGGGCACCGCGTGACGCGCCTCGCCGTCGACGCCCACGGGCGCGCGCGCCTCGACGCGCTCGTCGAAGCCATCGACGCCGATACAGCCCTCGTCTCCGTGATGCACGCCAACAACGAGACCGGCGCGCTGCAGCCCGTGGCGGCCATGGCGGCCATCGCGCACGCGCTCGGCGCGGCGCTCCACGTCGACGCCGCGCAGTCGATCGGCAAGGTGGGCGCGCGCGTCGACGCGCTCGGCGCCGACCTCGTCTCGCTCGCGGGGCACAAGCTCTACGCGCCCAAGGGCGTGGGCGCCCTCTACGTGCGCGCGGGCACCGCGATCGCGCCCTTCGCACGCGGCGCAGGGCACGAGCGAGGGCTGCGTCCGGGCACCGAGAACGTCGCGTCGATCGTGGGCCTCGGCGTCGCGTGCGAGGTCGCCGAGCGCACCCTCGAGGTCACCGCCGCTGCGGCCTCGGCCCTGCGCGATCGGCTGTGGGAGCGCCTGCGCGAGGCCGTTCCCGGGCTCGCGCTCAACGGACACCCCACCGAGCGACTCCCGAACACGCTCAACGTACGCTTTCCGGGCGTGAGCGGCAGCGCGCTGCTCGCCGCGGTGCCCGAGGTCGCGGCCTCGACGGGCTCGGCGTGCCACGCGGAGGGCGAGTCGGCGTCGGCGGTGATCCTCGCGATGGGCGTCGCGCCGCGCGATGCGCTGGGCTCCGTGCGCCTCACGACGGGGCGCCGCAACGACGCCGCGCAGATCGACCGCGCCGCCGACCTGCTCGCTACCGCGTGGCGCAGCCTCCGTCAGTTGAACGTGTAGAACATCGGCACCGCCGAGTTCGCCGCGGCCGGCACCACGAGCCGACCGAGCGCGCTACGGATGCACGCGCCGTGGATCGTGACCGGCGAGGGCGCCCGCAGCTGCGCATTGCGCACACGACCGCGCGCGTCGAAGAACACCGTCGCATCGACGTTGCCCGGATACCGCGGCGGCCCCACGGCGCAGGTGCGCAGCGACGGCAGCGCGAGGCGCAGCACGGCCATGCGCGAGTC
>CAISKJ010001430.1 GCA_903885885.1 uncultured delta proteobacterium | reverse complement strand
GGCCATGATCTGCTGCGCGAGCTCATCGGAGCGCACGGCGTGGGTGGGGTACGTGCCCTGCGGAGACGGGGCGCGCAGGTCGGCGACGTAGACCCACCCCGGCGCGCGCATCTCGGGCCGCGTCGGGTCGACGCGCACAAGCGCGCGACGCGCCTCGGGAATGGCCTCGACGAGCGCCGTCGTGTGCGACGCGCCCTGCTCATCGAACCAGAAGAACAACAGGTCGGCAGTGCCTCCGCGCACTTCGAAGGGCACCGCGGGCGCGGCCGGCTCGGGCGACACACTGGGGGCCTGCGCGCGGTCGCCGCCCGGCGCGCGCTTGCACGACGCCAACGCCACGACCGAAGCGATCACTGCTGCTGCGACCCGATCACGCATTGGACTCCTCCGAAAGACGCATCCACTCCTCGGTCCATCCGTCAACCTGGCGAGCGAGCGTCTGCTCCTTTTCGGCCATCGCCGCGACCTTCTCCCAGTCGTCGCCGGGCGACACCGCGAGGTCCGCGCGCAGCGCCTTGAGCTGCTCCTCGCCCTGCGCGATGAGCTTCTCGAGCTCCTCGACCCTGCGCTTGCGCTTCTCGAGCTCGCGGGCCTTGCGCTTTCGCTCCTCGTGCGACTCGCGCCCAGCGCCCTGCGGCGCCTGCGCGGCCTGCGCCTTCACGGGGGGCGCAACGTCCCCGCGGTCGGCCCCCACACCCGCGCCATCGTGAAGGGAGCGCCGCGCGTGATAGTCGGCATAGCCGCCCGGATAGAACGTGGCCTTGCCGCCTTCGAGGTGCAGCACGCGCGTCGACACCCGGTCGAGAAAGTACCGATCGTGCGACACGACCACGAGGGTGCCTTCAAAGTGCCGCAGCGCCTCTTCGAGGATCTCGCACGCAGGAATGTCGAGGTGGTTGGTGGGCTCATCGAGGAGCAGCAGGTTGCGCGGCACGAGCAGCAGCCGCGCGAGGGCGAGGCGCGTACGCTCACCGCCCGAGAGCGATCCCACGCGGCGAAAGGGGTCGTCGCCGTAGAACCGAAAGCGCGAGAGATACTGCCGCACGGTGTCGACCACCATGTCGGGCCGCACGGAGCGAATGGCGTCAACGCAGCTGCCGTTGTCGTCGAGCGACTCGAGGTGCTGATCGAAGTAGCCCGTGTCGAGGTTGGTGCCGTAACGAACGCTGCCGCGGTTCTCGGCACCATCGGGGGCGCCTTCACCCGCGAGGATCTTCAGCAGCGTGCTCTTGCCTGTGCCGTTGGGCCCCACGATCGCGAGTCGATCCAACCTGCGGAGCCCGAGGTCGATTCCCGCGAAGAGGGAGCGGCCGCCGCGCACGGCCCCGAGGCCGCTGGCCTCAAGCACGATGTCACCCGTGCGACGCGGAACGGCGAAGCGCAGCCCGAACTTCCGCGCGTCGGCCCACACGTCTTCGGGAAGCTCGAGCCGCGCGACCTTCTCGAGCATGCGGCGCCGCGACTTGGCCTGGTTGGTCTTCTGCCCCGCGAGGTTTCTGCGAATGAAATCTTCGGTCTTCGCGATCTCGGCGCGCTGCATCTCGACCTCGCGGCGCTCGCGCGCGAGGGTCTCGTCGCGCAGCTCGAGGTACTTCGTGTACGCCGCGGGGTAGAGCCGAAAGCGCAGGAGCCCGAGCTCTCCGGTCGTGGGGCACGTCGCGTCGAGAAAGGCGCGATCGTGCGAGACCACGACCACCGCGCCGTGAAACTGCCGCAGAAAGCCCTCGAGCCACTCGGTGCTCTCGATGTCGAGGTGGTTCGTGGGCTCGTCGAGGAGCAAGAGGTCGGGCTTCGACACAAGCACCGCGGCGAGCTGCAGGCGCCCCCGCTCTCCCCCCGAGAGCGAGCTCACGAGGCGCTCGAGGTCGTTGTCGGAGAAGCCCACCCGGCGTGCGACGGTCGACACCTCGCGCTCGATCGCGTCGGCGCCCGAGAGGTGGTGGCGGTCTTGCGCGCGCGCGAGGCGGGCGAGGTCATCGGCGCTGCCGCTCGCTGCCGCGTGCTCCGCCTCGGTGAGCGCAGCGCGCGCGGCGCGGGCCTCGCCGAAGGGCGCGAGCAGCACGTCGAGCACGCGCCCCGAGGTGTCGGGCTCGTGAGATTGACGCAGGTAGCCGACGCGCGTGCCCTTGGGCATGAGCACGCGTCCCTCGTCGGGCGCAACCTCGCCCGCGACGATGCGCATCAGCGTGCTCTTGCCCTGCCCGTTGGGCGCGACGAGGGCCATGCGCTCGCCCATCGCAAGCGAGAACGACACGTCTTCGAAGAGGATGTCGGCGCCGTACCCGAACGAGACGTGATCAACCTGGAGGAGCGTCATAAATGTGCGTGGGGAGCGCCGTTTTGCAGCCCTCGGAGCGCGGTGTCAACGTCCTGCCGCAGCGCGCGACGGGCGAAGGGTGTATAGGTCTCGGCCCTCCGCCATGCGTGAAGTATCCGAGAAGTACCGTACGCACCGTCGTTTTGACCGCGCCGCGCGCCTCGTCGGCGAAGCTGCCATGCAACGACTCGCCGAGGCGCGGGTGATGATCGTCGGCGTCGGCGGCGTAGGGTCGTTCGCCGCCGAGGCCCTCGCGCGCACGGGCGTCGGGCACATCACGCTCGTCGACTTCGACCTCGTGTGCGTCACCAACACCAACCGCCAGCTTCACGCGATGCGCGGCAACATCGGGCGCCCGAAGGTCGAGGTGATGGCCGACCGCCTGCGCCTCGTGCACCCGACGGGAACGGTGAACGCGCGCGTCGAGTTCTACAACCCCGATTCGAGCGAGGCCCTGCTCGGCGAGGCGCCCGACTACGTGGTTGATGCGATCGACAACCTCACGGCGAAGGCGCACCTCGTCGCTACGTGCCGAAGGCGCGGCGTCCCTGTCG
>CAISKJ010001429.1 GCA_903885885.1 uncultured delta proteobacterium | reverse complement strand
GGCTACGACGCCGCCGACGTCTCGCTCGCGCTGCGCCTCGGCGCGCAGGCCGCGCTCGCCCTCGAGAACGCGCGCAACTACGGCGCCGCCGTCGAGGCCAGGCGCCTCCGCGACGAGATGCTGAGCATCGTGTCGCACGACCTGCGGAGCCCGCTCAACACCATCGCCCTCAACGCCTCGCTCATCGGCCGTCGCTGCCCCGGCGAGCGCCCCGCCATCGACCGCATCACGCGCGCGCTGCACCAGGCCGATCGGCTCATCGAAGACCTCCTCGTGCTCGCGCGCCTCGACGCCGGCGAGCTCGCGCTGCAGCGCGCGCGCGAGCGCGTCGACTCGCTCTTCGAAGAGGTGCTCTGCCTGCACGCCACGCAGGCCGAGGCGAAGTGCATCGCGCTCACCGTCGAGTCTGCCGCCGCCGTGCCCGACGTGTACGTCGACCGCCACCGCATCGTGCGGGCGCTCGGCAACCTGGTGATCAACGCCATCAAGTTCACCGCGGCGGGGGGCACCGTCTCGCTCGCGGCGCGCGCCGACGACGCGGGCGTGACGCTCGCGGTGCGCGACACGGGCTGCGGCATCGCCGACGACGAGCTCCCGCGCCTCTTCGATCGCTTCTGGCAGGGCGCGCAGGCGCGGCGCGCCGACGCGGGCCTCGGGCTCGCGATCGTGAAGGGCATCGCCGAGGCGCACGGCGGCGCGGTGTCGGTGCGCAGCGAGGTGGGCCGCGGCACCACCTTCGAAGTCACCCTGCCCCACCACGAGGCCCTCGCGCCCGCGACGTAGCGCGTCTCAGAACGCGCGCATCACGTGGGCGCCGAGGTTCACCAGCGTGAGCCGATACTCGCCGTTGCCGAGGTCGTGGTCCGAGCCCACCACCGTGCGCGGCACGATGGTCTGCACCTCGAGGTCGCCGAAGAGGGTCCAGCGGTCGCCGACGCGCACGCGCGCGCCCGCCGCGGCCACGATGCGGTCGCCGTCGGGCGAGGCCACGTCGAGGGTCTCGTCGGGCGACGCCGACGAGTGGTAGCCCCCGGTGACCCACAGCGTCACGCGCGCCCACGGCGACACGCGCAGCGTGCCCTCGACGGCGATGGTGTCGCGCCAGCGCCGCGGGAGCGCGAGCTGCTGCGCGTCGGCGAGGCCCAGCGTAGGCTGCGCCAGCTGCGGCGAGCGCACGCGCGCGTCAAACTGCTCGACCTGCGACCAGGTCACGTACTCGGCCGTCACGCCGAAGCCCACGCGCGGGCTCGCGTCGTAGCTCACCGCGGCGCGCACCGCGCGGGGGAGCGGAAACGCGAGCGTGGCCTCGCCCTCGACGCGCGGCGCAAACTGCAGCCCCTGGCTCGCGAGGTCGCGCGTAAAGAACGGGTCGTTGAGGTCGAGTTCGAAGCGCCCGGCGAAGGTGAGCTCGGTGCTGTGCTGGTAGCTCAAGCCGAGGGTGAGCCCTCGCACGGGGCGCAGCGCGAGGCCGGCGTTGAAGGTGAACCCGTGCGCCGTCATCTGGCGCAGGCGAATGGGGCGCGCCAGCACGTCGAGCTCGCGCACGCCCGGCGGGGCGTTGGGGCCGAAGTCGTTGCGCTGGCTGATGGGCGGCCGCGAGAGCGCCGCGCCCACGTCGCCGAGGGCCGCGAAGTCTTGCACCTTGGCGAGCTCGGCGAAGCCGAACACGTACGACACGCCCGCCCCGACGCTCACCGCGTCGCTGATGCGCCACGTGAGCGTGGGTGTGACATAAGCTGTCACAATGGTCGCCGACTGGAGCTGCCATCGCTGCGCGCCGTCGGGGTCAAACTGAAGGAGCGCGGCGTAGGGAGAGTAGAGCCCGAGGCTCGCGACGAGGCGCGTGGCGCCGAGCTCGATGGGCACGGCGAGGAAGGCCGCGGGCGCGGCGGCGATGGGGTTGGCCGTGACGGTGGGCGCCACGCCGGTGCGCGAGGCGTCGACGCTCTGCGCCGAGACCGGGAGCGCGAAGCCGAGGCCGTCGGCGCGCTGGTAGGTGGCGCGGCGCTCGCGGGTGTACTCCGCGTGGCCCGCGATGAGGCTGCCGCCGAGGAGGAGCGTCGGGCGGTCGAGGAAGCCGAGCATGGCGGGGTTCCACCACACGGCCGCGGGGTCGGCGGTGGCGGCGCCCGAGAGGCCGGTGCCCACGTTGGGCGAGGTGAGCGCCTGGGCCGAGAGCGATCCGCTCGCGAGGGTGAGCGCGAGGGTGACGAGAACGCTCCCGCGCATCACGACCCCACCCGCGTGACGGTGATGCGCCGGCGGTTGAGCGAGGGCTTGGGGCCCACGTCGAGGCGGTAGGTGCGCCCGTCGTCGTCGGCGACGTAGAGGGTCATTCCGGTGCGGAGGCGAACCTTCTGGTGGTCGGCGTCGCCGTCGACGGCGGTCGCGGCGCTCACGCGACGGGTGAGCCCCATGTCGCTGTAGAAGCCTACGTGGGCGTAGCGGTACATGCGCGTGGGGTTGCCGTCGCGGCCGCGCCCGATGTCGCCCGCGTTGACGAAGTAGAGGTAGTCGTCGTCGGGCGAGGTCGAGGCGCGCGGGCGGTAGTAATAGAAATCCGTCGCGCCCGCGGAGTTGTCGATGAGGCTCGTGGCGAGCTCGGAGAGGGCCGCGGGGTCGGCCTCGAGGTTGTGGCGAATGGTGCGCTCGAGGGCGGCCGCGTCGACGCCCGTGCGCACGTCGCGGAGGGCCACCTCGACGCCGGCCATGCCCTCGGCGAGGCCGCCGTCGTGGAGGCGCACCTGGGCGACCTCCAACAGAATGTCCCAGAGGTACGAGGGCGCGGGCGGCGAGCCGAGGCCGCCCTCGACGAAGAGCTCCTGCCAGCCGTTGGTGACGCGCGCGCGAAAGAGGGGGTCGGTGCGCCCCGGCGCGGCGTAGGCGATGGAGGCGTTCGACATGGCGAAGGCGCGCTGACCGGCGGTCATGAGCACGCGCTCGAGCGTCCACGGGGGGAGCGTCCACGCGGCGCTGTCGCCCTGCGCGGTGGGGATGGGCGAGCGGCCGCCGCGCACGAAGCCGTCCCACTCGACGACGCGAAAGGTCATCGCGTCGATGCGCGCTTCGCCGGGCACGAGGCCCTCGAGCTGGAGCCAGTTGGGGTCGGTGAAATCGAAGAGCCCGCCGATCTGGCTCGCGATGGGGTTCACCGCGCCGTCGCTCGCGTCGGTGAGGTCGAGGCCGCGGTAGGGGAGCGCGTTGGCGTTGGCGCGCACCTTCATGCGAAAGGCGTCGGTGAGCACGCGCGCGCGCACCTCGCCGGTGATGAAGCCCGGGTGGTACACCCCGTCGACGGACACGGGGCCGAAGCGCTGCGACAGCGTGGCGAAGTCGCTCGCGGCGTCTTCGAGCGTAACGGGCAGCGCGCCGGGCGCCACGGGGTAGAGGCCCCGCGGGTTGTCGGCGGTCACGGGCCCCGGGCGCGTGCGCGCGTTGGGGTGCGTGGCGATCACGTTCTCGAGGATGGCCTGCGCGATCACGTCGGGGGTGATGAACTCGCGGTCGACGGCGACGTTCATCATGTCGCCGAGCACCTGCCCCGGCGCGATGCCGAGGAGCGGCGCGAGCGAGATGAGCGGCGCGAGGCTCGTGCCCTGGAGGTCGGCCGTGTCGGGCGTCATGGCGAGCAGGCGCTGGAGGTTGCGCGCGGCGGGCGTGAGCGTGCTCGG
>CAISKJ010001428.1 GCA_903885885.1 uncultured delta proteobacterium | reverse complement strand
TTGAGGGGGCACGCGGCGCCGAAGAGGGTGATCTCGCCGATCGTGCGGTCGGTCCAGTCCCACCCGTTGACGCGCGCGGTGTCGCGGGGAATCGCGGTGCCCCCGAGGCGCAGGGTGATGGTGTCGCGCTCCGAGGGCCGCGACGGGGCCACGAAGGTGCAGCGCGCGATGGTGTTCTGCACGGTGGTGAACGCGCGCTCGAGGTCGCCCGCCACGCGCACGTCGAAGTAGGTGGGCGCGCCCGCGGCGTTGCGGTTGGGGCGGCCGCCCGCGATGGCCATCGCGGAGAGCGTGGCGGCGAAGGTCGGGTCGTTGTCGCCCGCGAGGCCGATCACGAAGGTGGGCAGCGCCGTGACGGGGTTCGAAGCGATCTCGGCAATCTCAGCGACGGTGCGCACGTCGTCGAGGCAGCGGTTGGCGTCGCAGCCGCGTCCGCCCCCGCCGCCGCCGCCCGGACCCACACAGGTGCAGGTGGCGGGGTTGAGCGCCGCGTTGCAGTTGGGGCCGCCGTCGGTGGCGAGCACGAGGTACTGCGCGCGCAGGGGGTTGGGGTGCCTTACGAAGTAGGTGTAGGCGCGCAGCAGCGCCGCCGCGGGGGGCGTGCTGCCGCCGGGCGCGGTCGAGTCGAAGATCGAGAGCACGCGCGCGGCGGTGCCGGTGGCGGGGTCGACGTCGGCGAAGGGGACGTTCGCGAAGGCGCAGGCCGCGGTGCGCGACTCGGCGCCGTCTTCTGGGTAGAAGAGCGCGCCCACGTCGATGCGGTCTTGAAAGCGGGGCAGGGTGGTGGCGAGGGCGTCGCGCAGCTGACGCCACTTCGAGTTGGTGCGCGAGCCGTCGAGGCCCTGCGCCATCGAGCCCGAGCGGTCGAGCACGAGCAGCACGTCGGCGGCCCGCGCGGCGAGGTCGAAGCGGCCGGGGACGCAGCCGCGGATGCGGGGTGCGTCGGTGACGTCGGTGACGTCGGTCGCGTCGACGACGGCGTCGGGGGTGGTCGCGACGTCGGGCACGAGGAGGCCCGTCTTGGCGCCGCAGCCCGTGAGGGTGAGCGAGGCCGCGAGCGCGCAGAGGGCGCGCGCGCCGCGCGGTGTTGATGCGTTCATGGGGTGACGGGTAATGGGCGCGAGCGGCGCGAAGCTTCAAGCAAAGCGCACCGATTTCGAGCGTTGACACGACCGTCGCCGCGGCGCGTAGGATCTGCCCCGCGGCGCGGGCGCGAACTCACGGCGGCGCGGCGCACAGGAGGAGCCACGATGAGCGGACACGTACACGGACCGGGCTGCGGCCACGACCACGATCACAGCCACGGGCACGACCACGGTCACGACCACGGCGAAGACCCGGGGCACGACTGCGCGAGCCACCACCACAACCACGGCGAGCACAAGCACCAGGCGGGCTGCGGGCACAAGGCCGTGGAGCACGACGGGCACGTCGACTACCTCCACGACGGGCACCTCCACAGCGTGCACGGCGACCACGTCGACGATCACGCGCTCTCGGTGAGCGGCACCAACCCCGCCGCGTGCACGCCCGACCACGCGTGCGGCGCCCACGAAGAAGACCACGTGCACGGCGCCGCGTGCGGCCACGACGCGATCCCCCATGGTGACCACACCGACTACGTGGTGTTCGGCCACCTGCACCACCCGCACGGGTCGCACTGCGACGACCACGGCCCCGTCATCATTCGCTGAGCGTTCTGCTCGGCGCGATTCCCCTTACGAGAGCGCTGGTATGCACCACGGTGGGGCGTTAACGTACGCGCCCGTCGCCCGTCGAGGGCGCGTTTCACCGTTCGCACAGGGGTCTTCGAAATGACGTTCTCGAATGCGTTCTACGCGTTTCTCAAGGGCGAGAAGTCGCAGGCGGAGCTCGACGCCTACCGCCAGGCGATGCAGCACATCAACGACCTCGAGGCCGCCCTCCAGTCGCAGGTGCTCAACCAGCCGCT
>CAISKJ010001427.1 GCA_903885885.1 uncultured delta proteobacterium | reverse complement strand
GCTTCGCCGCGCGCGTCGAGCGCTGGGTGCACGACGAGGTGCTCCCCCACGTGGCGCCCCTAGCCCGCGACGAGATCGCGCGCCGTACCCGCGACGGCTACGTGTGCGCCATCGTCACGGCCTCGACGTCGTACTCGGCCGAGCCCGTCGCGCGCGCGGTAGGCATCGCGCACGTGCTCTGCTCGCGCCTCGCGGTCGAAGAAGGGCGCTTCACCGGAGAGGTCGTGCCCCCGTTCTGCTACGGGGCGGGCAAGGTCGTGGCCGTCGAGCGGTGGGCCCGCGAGCGCCGCGTCGACCTCGCGGAGAGCGCGTTCTTCACCGACTCGATCTCCGATCTGCCGCTGCTCGAGCGCGTGGGCGAGCCCGTGGTGATCAACCCCGACCCGCGGCTTCGGCTCGCGGCGCGCGCACGCCGCTGGCCCGTTCGCCACTGGTAAGGGGCGCCTGCGCGCTACTTCACGATCGCAGTGCGCACGGCGGGCGGGAGCTCGACGTCGCGCCAATCGTACCGGCGCAGCACGCCCGCGAGGATCTCGATCTGCGCCTCGACGGACGCGCGCTCGTCGACGAACACCGTGGGCACGCCCTTGACCACGCAGTAGCCGCCCGCCGAGGTGCCGCGCGTCATCGACTCGCGGCGCACGGTGAGCTCGCGGGTCCTGGCGACCTCGAGGAGGGCGTCGAGCAAGGCCTTGCCGCGCATCGCGAGAGGCTCAGCCCGCCTCTTCGATGCGGCGCAGGAGGGTCATGAGGTCGTGGGCGACCATCGCGCCGCGGCCGTCGACGAGAATGGCCGAGAGGCCGCTGCGCACGTCGTCGAGCGAGGTGCGGAGCGAACGGTTGGCCTGCGCCTCCATCATGATGAGCCGCTGAGCCCCCATGAGCTCCTCTTCGCGGCGGCGCTCGAGGGCCGAGAGGCGCAGGTCGCGGTCGGTGACTTGCGCGATGAGCACCTCGATGTCGGCCACGCGGCGGTCGCGGTCGCGCGAGAGGTCGTCGCAGCGGCGAACGAGCGCGTCGATCTCGGCGCGCATCTCGACGATCTCTTCGGGCGCTACGAGGGTCTCGCTCTCGTTGCGGGCCGCGTCGAGCTCCTGGCGGGCGCTGGCGAGCTCCTCTTCCGTCGCCGCGAGGCGCGCGGCGGTCGCGCTCATGTCCGAGAGCACCTGCTCGAGGCGGGCGTGCGACTGCGCGGCGGCGTCGTCGTCGTCGGCCGCGTCGAGCGATACGACGCGCGGCTGCGCGCGCAGCTCGTCGAGCGAGCGCTCGGCGTCGGTGAGCTGCGTGGCGAGCAGCGCGTTCTCCGTGCGGAGCGCGTCGATGAGGCCCGCGGATTCGACCGCGGCGGGCGCTGCCGGGGCGGGCCGCGACGACGCGCGCGCGAGCGCGGACTCGGCCTCGCGGAGGCGAAACGAGAGGCCCTCGCGCTCGGCGCGGGCCAGCTCGGCCTGCTGCTGCAGCGAGGCCAGCGTGGCGTCGCGTTCGAAGGTCGTCTGCGCGGCCGCGACCTCGAGGGCCTTCACCAGCCGCTCGAGCTCGCGCTCGAGTTCGGCGACGCGGCGCACGTACCCCGCGCGGGCGCCCTCGAGCTCCATCGCCGTGTGCACCAGCCGCGCCTCGAGGCCGACGTTGACGGCGCAGAGCCGCGCGACCTCGCCGCGCGCCTCGAGCGCGTCTTGCCGCTGCGCTTCGACCGCCGCGAGGAGCTCATCGCTCGGCGGCGCCTCGACGGGCTTCGCCGCGAGCGCCTCGAGCTCCGTCGCGCGCCAGCGCGCCTGCTGGGCGTCGCCCGCCGACGCCACCGCGGCCGCGTCAGACTGCGCGACGCGCTCGCGCAGCGCAGCGTTGTCGCCCGCGAGACCCTCGGCGCGCTCGACCAGTGCGGCGTGTACCGACGCCATCGACGAGAGGCGCGAGCGCAGCTCGGCGGCCTC
>CAISKJ010001426.1 GCA_903885885.1 uncultured delta proteobacterium | reverse complement strand
TCCCGACCCCGCGGCCGCCGCGCCGCGCGTCGTGGTGCCGCCCGAGGGCGTGGCCCTCGACACCTTCGCGGCGCGCCTCCGCGAGGCGCTGCGATGAGGTGCGCGCTGGCCTTCGTGGTGGCCCTCCTCGCGCCCGCCTCCGCGCAGGCCTACTGCCGCACCACGACGAGCGCCCGCCAGCCCGACCCCACGATGTGCCCCAGCCAGGGCAGCCCCATCGCGTGGACGACGGGCTGCACGGGCATTCGCATCAACCCCGCGGTGGCGGCGCCCGGCATCTCGCCCGCGCAGTTTCGTCTCGCGGTCTCCGAGTCGGTGCGCTCGTGGCAGACGGTGATCTGCGACGCGACGACGCGCGCGGCCCCCTCCTTCGAGCTCGTGCTGCTCGCCGACACGGCCGACCTCGCGGGCTACGAAGACGCGCAGGCCAACACCAACGTGGTGACCTTCCGCGCCACCTGGGGCGACGACGAGTTTCACGACCCCAACGCGGCCGCGATCACGGTGGTGACCTTCGGCTCGCGCACCGGCGCCATTCTCGACGCCGACACCGAGTTCAACCTCCGCGCGCGATACCCCTTCAGCTTCGACGGCGGCCCCGGCACCACCGACGTGCGCACCGTCGCCACGCACGAGTTCGGTCACACGCAGGGCCTCGCCCACAGCCCCGATCGCAGCGCGGTGATGTGGTACACGGCGGGCCAGGGCGAGCGTCGCCGAACGCCCAACGCCGACGACGTCGCGGGCCTCTGCGCGGTGTATCCGCCCGACCGCGCCGTGCGCTGTGATCCCGACCTGCGCGCGCAGACGCTCATGGGCGGCGGGGCCGCGTGCGGCGCCTCCCATGGCACGGCGCACGGCGCGCTCTTCGTCACCGGCGTGGCCCTCGCGCTCGCCGCCGGGCTCCGCGCGCGCCGTCGTTTTGTTGCCACCGCGCGTCGGAGCTAGCTATCGCTCGACGCACGATGGTGACACGGAGCTCCACCGCCCTCGCGCTCGTGGCCATGGCCGCGTACGTCGCCTTCGGCCGCGACGCGGCGGCGCAGGACGTGTGGCGTCGCACGCACCGCGCGATGCGCCACGTGCACCGCCGCGCGGGGAGCGTCGACTGGCACCTCGTCACCGTCGACCTCACGGCCCCCGGCGTGCGCTTCGTCGGCACCCCCGAGGCGATGCTCGAGCCCACGGCCCCGGGCCGCGGCCACCGCTGGCGCACCACGTCGGAGTTTGCCCGCGCCACGGGCGCCGACGTGGCCATCAACGCCAACTACTACGACATCTTTCACGGGGCCTTCACCACCTGCGGGCTCACCGTCTCCAATGGCCGTGTGTGGACATCGACCTACGTCGATCGAAGACTCGAGTGCTGGTGGAGCGTGGGCCTCGGCCGCGGCGGGCGCGCCGAGGTGTTCGACTCGCACGGCAAGACCTACGGCCCCGTCGCGCGACCGTGGATGACCGAGGTGGTGACGGGCTCGCCCCTCGTGCTGCGCAACGGCGAGGTGCTCTCGTACACGTCGCCGCGGCACGCGCTGGTGCCCAACCCGCGCACCCTCCTCGGCGTGAGCGCCGACCGCCACACGCTCTACCTCATGGTGGTGAACGGCCGCGAGGGGGCCGCCAAGGGGATGACCTGCCCCGACGCCGCGCGCGTGCTCCGCGACTTCGGCGCGAGCGACGCGGTGAACCTCGACGGCGGCGGCAGCTCGGGGCTCTACCTCCGCGACGAGGGCGGCCTCGTGAGCCGCCCCGCCGACGGGGGCGAGCGCGCGGTCGGCAACCACCTGGGCATCATCTTCGACGACGACGCGCACGCGCACCCTCCGCCCGACGGAGAGAACTCGCCCGCCGAGACGCTGCTCATGGGCGCGTTTCGCGCGGCCGTGTCGATCCCGTCGCTCGCCCACCCGCCGCCCACCGCCGCGCACCGCGACGCGCGCGCGCGGCCGCGCG
>CAISKJ010001425.1 GCA_903885885.1 uncultured delta proteobacterium | reverse complement strand
GGGGCGCGCCCGACGCGGCGGCCGCGCGGGCCCTCGCGACCTTTCAGACCCTCGCGCTGCGCCCCGAGCCCGACTCGCTCCGCGCGCTCGCTCCCTCGGCGCGGCGCGACCTCGAGGGCGTCGTTCGCACGCTTACGCCGTGGCTCGCCACGCACGCCGACGACGGCCTCGCGGCCTTCGCGCTGGGCCGCGCGCTGCTCGTGCGCGGCGACATGGAGGGGGCGGCCCGCGCCCTCGACGCCGCGACGCGCGCCCGCCCCCGCGACCCCGTCGCGTGGAACGACGAGGCCATGGTGCTCGTGGCCCTGCGCCAGCTCCCCGAGGCCGAGCGCTGCCTCGCCGAGGCCACGCGCCTCGCGCCGTCGGACGCCGAGCCGTGGAGCAACCTCGGCGCCGTGCGCCTTGCGCGCGGCGGCGCGAGCGGCGCGGCGGAGGCGTTTCGACGGGCCATCGAGGTCGCACCGACGGAGCCGAGGCACCACTCGGACCTCGGGTCGGCGCTCCTCGCCGGGGGCGACCTCGGGGGCGCCATCGGGAGCTACGAGCGCGCCGCGGCGCTCGACCCGAGCAACGGCGTGGTGCTCGCCAACCTGGGCTACGCGCTCGCGCACGCCAACCGCCTGCCCGACGCCCTCGCCGCGCTGCGCCGCGCCGTCGAGCGCTCGCCCCGCAGCGTCACCGCGTGGAACAACCTCGCCATGGTGTCGCTCCGCATGGGCGACCGCGCCGCCGCGCGCGAGGCGCTCGATCACGCGCGGGCCATCGACCCCGCCGACCCGCGCACGCGCGCCAGCCTCGAGGCCCTCGACGCGCCGACCCCGCCGACCGCGCGTTAAGCGCGACGCGAACAAAGACTGCTTTGCTCTACGCGAGACTTTGATAGAGTCGCGAAAGTCGCATGGCACTCTACCGATCGTCGGGCCTTACGGACGTAGGCCGGGTTCGCAAGCACAACGAGGACGCTTTCCTCCACGACGACGCGCTCGGGCTGTACGTCGTGGCCGACGGCCTCGGAGGCCACGCCGCGGGCGAGGTCGCGAGCGAAGAGGCGGTGTACCAGGTGCGCGCGTGGGTTCGCCGCGAGCGCCCGCGCGTCGCCGCCCTCGTCGAGAACCCCTACGACACCGACCTGCAGAACGACGCCGAGCAGATCATTCGCGGCGCCATCCAGTCGGCCACGTACCTCATCCACTCGATGGCCGAGTTCGACGACTCGAAGGCCGGCATGGGCACCACCATCTCGGTGCTCATGCTCCTGGGTCGTGTGGCGGTGATCGGTCAGGTGGGCGACAGCCGCATCTATCTCACCCGCGAGGGTCAGATCGCGCAGATCACCGACGACCACACCCTCATCGCCGCCCAGATTCGCGAGGGGATGATCACCGAAGAAGAGGCGAAGCACGCGCCGCATCGCAACGTGATCACCCGCGCCGTCGGCAGCCACGAGTACGTCGAGGTCGACACGCGCGTCGTCGAGACCGTGCGCGACGACCGCTTCCTGCTCTGCACCGACGGCCTCCACGGGTACCTCGACAGCGACGCCGAGGCGATGCGCTACCTCAACCTCCCGGGCCCCGAAGGGGCGCGGCAGCTCATTCAGCTCGCCAACACCCGCGGCGGCAAAGACAACATCACCGCCATCATCGTCGAAGTGCTCGAGGTCTGACCGCCTCGCGGCACGCCCGGTGCTCCGTCGGCGCGTGAGCCCTCTGTGATGTCTCTCTCCCTCCAATCTTCGCTGTTTTCACGCGCCCGCGCGGCCCTCCGCGGCGCCGTCGTGGGCGCCCTGGTCACGGTGTGCGTCGCGTCGTGCGGCTCGCGCACAGGTCTCGCCGACGAGTCGTACGTGATCGACACGCTCGCCTGCCAGGCGACGCCCTTTCGCGCCCGCCCCGGCCTCGCGCTCCCGCTCTCCGCCGCGCTCCCCCGCGCCGCCGTCGGGCGCGCCCGCTGGGAGGTCACCGCGCGCCCCGACGGCGCGCCGCCGCCGACGCTCACCCACGACGGCGGCAAGACGGCCTCGTTCCTCGCCACGGTGGAGGGCACCTACGAGGTGCGGGTGACCATTCCCGGCGAGGGCGATGGCGGCGCCGAGGCCTCGTGCGCGATGCGGGTCATCGTGCGCGCGATGGGCCCCGTGGCGCTCTGCCCCGCGGAGGTCACCACCGCGCCGCTGCGCGCCGTGACCATCACGGCGAGCGCCCAGGGCGACCGGCCCATCACAACGTTTCAGTGGGCCCTCGAGACGGCGCCCGCCACGAGCGGCCGCCCCGCGCCGCGCCCCGACGACCGCGCGGTGACCTCGTACACGCCCGACACCGCGGGCGACTACGCCCTGCGCCTCATCGTGACCGACGCCGCGGGCATGGTCGACGCGTGCGTCACGGTCGTTCACGCGGTGCCGCGCGAGGGCCTGCGCGTCGAGCTCGTGTGGGATCCGCCGGGGCGCACCTGCCCGCGCGAAGACGGCGCCGCGTGCGACAGCAGCGACGTCGACCTGCACCTCTTGCGAGAGCCGGGCGCCGCGATGCCCTGGCGCTCCGACGACGACTGCCACTGGTTCAACTGCAACCGCTCGGCGGGGCGCGCGCTCGAGTGGGGCCTCGCGGGCGCGCTCGACAACCCGCGCCTCGACATCGACGACGTGACCGGCCACGGGCCCGAGAACGTCAACGTCGACCGCCCGTCGGCGCGCGCCTACCGCGTGGGCGTGCACTACTTCGACGCCCACGGCGCCGCCTCGCAGTCGGCCTCGGTGGTGATCTACTGCGGCTCACCCACGCCCGTCGCGCGCTTCGGCCCGGTGACCCTCTCGTACCGCGGCTCGGCCGACGCGAGCGATTTCTGGCTCGTGGCCGACGTGCTCCCGCAGAGCCCCGGCGGCTGCGCGGTGCGCCCCATCACGCGCGGCACCGAGCCCTGGATCATGAGCTACTTCGAAGCGCAGCGCGGCGCGGGGCCGGCCGCTCCGTAGGCTCGTATCGCGTGCGTCGCGCGTGCGCGGTGTGAGGTACCATCGCGCGCCATGCGCCTCGTCCTCGCCGCAACGCTCGCTCTGTGTGCCGCGTGTAATGGCCCCGCGCCCGTCGGCGCCGACGCGAGCGCCGATGGGCCTTCCGACGCGGCCGTCGTGAAGCCCGAAGACGTCGCGCCGCCGCCGCCGCCGCCCTCGGAGCCGGGGCTCCACACGGTGACCCTCACCGAGACGCGACAGGTGATCCCGGGGCCCGGGTTGCCCGCGGAGACCATGCCGGGCAACTCGAACAACAACCTCGACCTCGCGCGCCTCGGCGGTCGCGTGTACCTCGCGTGGCGCACGGCCCCCAACCACTTCGCCTCGACGCAGACGCAGATCTTCGTGGTGTCGTCGACGGACGAGCGCACGTGGCGCTTCGAGCAGCGCCTCGCGGTCGCGAGCGACCTGCGCGAGCCGCGCTTCCTCGTGCTGGGCGAGCGGCTCTTTCTCTACGTGTCGCGGCTGGGCACCAACCCCCTCGCGTTCGAACCGCAGGGCGTGTCGGTGAGCGAGCGCCGCGCCGACGGCGCGTGGACGCCCCTCGAGGCCGTGTTCGAACCGGGCTTTCTCACGTGGCGCACGCGCTTCGAGCGGGGCACCGCCTACGCCGTCGGGTACCTCCACGGCGAGAACGAGTACCTCTTCAACGGCGAGCCCATCGACGTGGAGCTCCTGACGACCACCGACGGCCGCGCGTGGGCCCCCGTCGACGCGATGCGCAGGGTCGTGTACCGCGGCGGCGGCAGCGAGGCCGACTTCACCCTCGGCGACGACGGGACCCTCTTCGCGGTGATTCGCAACGAGGCCGGCGACGAGACGGGCTGGGGCTCCAAGGTGTGCCGCGCCCCGCGCGGCGACCTCGCGCGGTGGACGTGCCGCTACGACGCGCGCAAGTTCGACTCGCCGCTGATGTTCTGGCACGACGGCGAGGCCTACCTCGTGGCGCGGCGCAACGTCACCGCGACCGGCGCCTACGACCTCATGGAGCGCGACATGCCCTTCGTGTCGCAGGTGGTGCGCTACCAGCTCAACTATCGCAATCAGCCCAAGCGCTGCGCCCTGTGGCGCTACGTGCAGTCCGAGGATCGCATCGCCTTCGTGATGGACCTCCCCTCGCGCGGCGACACCTGCTTCGCGGGCGTTCTCGACGGCGCCACCGCCGACGAGCGCGTGCTCTACAACTACAGCTCTCCCATCGACGGCCCCGACGTCGCGTGGTGGCAGGGGCAGCAGGGCGAGACGCGCATCTACCGCCACGTGCTGCGCTTCACGCGGCGCTGACGCGCGCGGCGCGCGCCCGCTTCGCTGGTAGAGTGCGCGCCCCGCAATGACCCGCATCGAACGCCCCTACGCCATCACCGTCTTCGGCGCGACCGGCTTCACCGGTCGCCTCACCGCTGAGTACCTCGCGCGCGCCGTGGGCTTCCGCGTGCCGTGGGCCATCGCGGGCCGCAGCGCCGCGAAGCTCGACGCCGTGCGCCGCGCCCTCGTCGCCATCGACCCCGCGTGCGAGGCCGTGGGCGTGGTCGAGGCCTCCGTCGACGACCCCGCGTCGCTCGCGCGCATGACGGCGCAGACCACCGCGCTGCTCACCACCGTGGGCCCGTACGCGCGCTACGGGCTGCCCGTGGCCGAGGCCTGCGTCGATCAGGGCGCGCACTACGCCGACATCACCGGCGAGCCGCAGTTCGTCCAGGCCGTGATCGACCGCTGCGACGCCCGCGCGCGCGACAAGGGCCTGCGCGTCGTGAACACCTGCGGCTTCGACAGCGTGCCCCACGACCTCGGCGCGCTCTACACCGTGAAGCTCCTGCCGCGCGGCGAGGCGCTCACCGTCGAGGGCTTCGTGCGCGCCACGGGCACCTTCTCGGGCGGCACGTGGCAGTCGGCCGTCGAGGCGTTTTCGAAGCTCCGCGCGGGGCTCGGCGCGCTGCGCGTTCCGACGCCCACCGGGGGCCGCCGCGTGCGGGGCGTGAAGCCCTCGCTTCGCTACGACGCCGACCTCGACGCGTGGGCCGTGCCGCTGCCCACCATCGACCCGCTGGTGGTGCTGCGCAGCGCCGCGGCGCTCACTGACTACGGCCCCGATTTTCGCTACGCCCACAGCGCCGAGGTGCGCTCGACGCTCGCCGTCGCGGGGGGCGTGGTGGGCGTCGCCGCCGTCGTCGGGCTCGCGCAGATCGCGCCCGCGAAGCGCTGGCTCCTCACGCTCAAGCAGTCGGGCGAAGGGCCCGGCGAGGCCGAGCGCGCGCGGGCGCGCTTCGCGGTCACCTTTCGCGGGCGCGGCGGCGGACGCACCGTCGAGGCGCGCGTGAGCGGCGGCGACGGCGGCTACACCGAGACCGCCAAGATGGTCGCCGAGGCGGCGCTGTGCCTCTCCGTCGATGCCGACAAGCTCCCGCCGCGCTACGGCGTGCTCACCCCCGCAGTGGCGATGGGCGAGTTCCTCACCGAGCGCCTCCAGCGCGCGGGCATTCGCTTCGAAGTGCTGCGCGGCTGATCGTCTCAGCGGACGCGAAAGCCCGCGCCGGGCGCTATGCCCGTGGGCATGGACATTCCCTGTCCGAAGGAGCGAACGGGCGCTGCGGGCGCCGTGACGGCGGTCGGCGGCCGAAACATGGGCGCCTGCGCGGGCATCGGGGCGGGCTGCGCGGTGACGTACGCGGGCGCCGCAGGGACGCCCACCGCAGGGCGCACGGGCGGTGCGTAGCCGCCGTTGTACACCGCGGGTGACGGTCCCCCGAAGGCGGGCATCGCGGGCGGCGCGCTCTGCATCGGCGGGCTGTTGACGTACGCGGGCGCGCGCCACACGGCGGGCGATCCGTACACGGGCGCGTCGAGGGCGGGCGGCGCCGCGACGGCGCGCTCGACGCCCATGGGCAGGGCCATCGTGCGCGGCGCGACGAAGATGGGCGCGGCGTACGCGGGCGGCGCGTAGGTGGGCGGCGGGCTCGGCGCGGGCGGCGCCGCGG
>CAISKJ010001424.1 GCA_903885885.1 uncultured delta proteobacterium | reverse complement strand
CGCCGCGCCGGGCTGCGTGCGCTTCGCGATGCAGCACGGCGACGCGGTGCTCGTGGGCGCCACGCCCGAGCGCCTCGTGGCGCGCCGCGACGACCTCGTCACCCTCGACGCGCTCGCGGGCTCGATGCCCCGCGGCCTCGACGCCGACGACGACGCCGCGCGCGCGCAGGCCCTCGCCGTGAGCGACAAAGACCGCCGCGAGCACGCGCTCGTGGTCGAAGGTGCGCGCGCCTCGCTCGCGCCCTTCACCACATCGATCGAGGCCCCCGCATCACCGTCGGTGCGCACCCTCCGCAACGTGCACCACCTGTGGACGCCGATGCGCGCGCGGCTCCGCGACGGCGCGCACGTGCTCTCGCTGGTGGGCGCGCTGCACCCCACGCCCGCGCTCGGCGGAGCGCCCCGCGCGGAGGCCCTCGCGTGGATCGCCGCGCGCGAGCCGCACCCCCGCGGGTGGTACGCGGGTCCCATCGGGTGGTGTGACGCCCGTGGCGATGGAGATTTCTTCGTCGCCATTCGCTCGGCGGTCGTGCGCGGCGATCGCGCGTGGGTGTACGCCGGCGCGGGGCTCGTCGAGGGCTCCGACGTCGACGCCGAGTGGCGCGAAACCGACGCGAAGATGTCCGTGATGCGCGCAGCGCTCGGGGTGTAACAACGATGCAGACGACCAACCTCCACACCGCCTGGGCGCGGCTCTTCGTGCGCGCGCTCGCCGACGCGGGCGTGCGCGACCTCGTGGTGAGCCCCGGCTCGCGCTCCACGCCCCTCGCCCTCGCCGCCGCGGCCGAGGCCAACCTCCGCTGCCACGTTCACGTCGACGAGCGCGTGGCGGGCTTCTTCGCGCTCGGTCAGGCGCGCGCCACGGGCCGCCCCACGGCGCTCGTGTGCACCTCGGGCACCGCGGGCGCCCACTGGATCCCCGCGGCCATCGAGGCCTCGCTCACGGGCGTCCCCATGGTGTGCATCACCGCCGATCGCCCGTGGGAGGCCTACGACTGCGCCTCGCCGCAGACCATCGACCAGCGCGACCTCCTGGGCGCTCACGCGCGGCACCACGCCGAGCTCGGCACGCCCAACCCCGCCCCCTCGGCGCTGCGCGCGGTGGCCCGCATCGCCGCCCAGTGTGTGCATCGCGCGCGGTGGCCGCTGCCCGGCGCGGTGCACATCAACGCGCGCTTTCGCAAGCCCCTCGAGCCCGTCGACGTCGACGCCGCCGAGGCGTGGGAGCCCCTCGTCGAGGCCCTCCTCGCGCGCGGCACAACGACCGTGTACGAGCCCACCCCGACGGTGTCGCGCGAGGCGGTAGACGCCCTCGCGAAGGCGCTCCGTGGCGGTCGTCGCCCGTGGGTGGTGTGCGGCCCTACGCTTACGCACGACCCCGAGCGCGAGGCGACCGCGCGCGCCGCCGTGATGGACCTCTGCCGCGTCACAGGCGCCGTGCTCATGGCCGAGTCCACGAGCGGGCTGCGCTTCGGCGCCGCGGGCTCGGTGGTGACCGTTCCCTCCTTCGACGCCCTGTTGCGCGTGCCGTCGTTTCGCGAGCGCGCGCGGCCCGACCTGGTGCTCGAGCTGGGGCTCCCGCCCACGTCGCCCGCGTACGCGTCGTGGGTGCTCGACCACGGCGACATCGCCCGT
>CAISKJ010001423.1 GCA_903885885.1 uncultured delta proteobacterium | reverse complement strand
CGGGCATCGGCGGAAACGACGGCGTCGACACCTTGGGCTCCGGCGACGGCGCGCTCAGCAGCGACTCGAGCTCGTTGACGTTGCGCACGCCGCGGCCCGCGGAGCGCTGCACCTCGCGCTTCACCACCTCGTCGATGCCGTCGTTGGCCACCACGGCCACGTCGCGGGCGAAGCCCCCGAGGGTGAGCGGGTCGATGTGCGTGCCCTCCTGGGCGAGGCCCTTGAAGGCCGCCACGAGGCGCTTCTTCTTCGCGTCGTACTCGATGTAGACGAAGAGCCACCCGAGCGCCGCGAGTGCGAGCGCGAGGCCCGCGAGGGCGGCGCCCGGCACGCGCGCGAGGTCTTCTTTCGAGGCCTTGAGGAGAAAGTCCGTCGGCATCGTGGGCACCGCGCGCGCGAGGGCCACGCCGCCGCCGGCCGCGCCGATCATGCCCGGGAGGCTCGCGAACACCACCACGCCGCTCTCGGCGTCGCGCTCGTTCGCAGCGAAGGGCTCGGTCGCGCCGCGCGCCTTCCAGTCTTCGCGGTCGCGCACGCGGCGGAGGTGCTCGACCATCACGCCGGGGGCCGGGGCGCGCCGCGCCCCGCGGTCGGGCACCGGGTGAAACGACGCGTACATGCCGTCGGGGCCGAAGAAGATCACCGACGCGCCCGGCGCGAGCTGCGCCACGGTGCTCGCGTAGGCGTCGTTGAGGGCCATGCCGTGCACGATGGCGCCCACGTAGTAGCGGCCCTGCGAGATCACCGGGCGCGCGGCCATGCGGTAGGCCTGCCCCGAGATCTCCCACAGGTCGTCGCGCACGTTGCCCGCGAGGGCGCTCGCCACGAGGGGCAGCGCGCCGAGGTGGGTGCCCACCTCGCCCTCGCCGATGCCCGTGCGGCCCACGACGACGCCGCGCGGGTCGACGGCGAGCAGCACCTCGCCGCGCAGCGGGCCGAGGCCCTGGTTGAGCTCGCGGAGGCGCTGGGTAATGGCGGTGCCGATCACCGCGGGGGTGTCGTCGGCGCGGCGCGTGGCGGCCTCGAGGGCGGTCACGAGGGGGCCGTTCGAACTCACGGGCGCGAGGTCGTCGAGGCGCGAGCGCGCGTCGCGGCGCAGAAACTCGTCGAGGAGCTTGCGGTCGCTCGTGAGCATGGCCGCCGCGTCGGTGCCGCGGTCGTGCTCGTAGGTGCGCCGCGCGAGGGTCATCGCGGCGATGGAGAGGCCCGTGACCGCCGCGAGAATGAGGATCCAGAAGCGTGAGAAGAGCATCGTCGGGTTTCCGTTCGCCCCTTCAGCGGCGGTTGGCCCCGGCGGCGGGCGCGCCCCCGAGCGTGATTTGCACCTGCGCCTCGCGGCCGCGAACCTCGGCGACCTGCGTGGAGCGCACCTCGCCTTCGTAGTAGACCTTCACGGTGTAGTCGCCGTCGCTGAGGCCCGTGGCCGCGAAGGCCCCCGCGGAGTTGGGGAGCAGCACGCGCCCCTGGCCCGCGCCCGCGACCACCCAGCAGCGAAACGAAGGCTGCCGCGCGTCGCGCAGCTCATAAACACCCGCCGCGGCGAACTGAATCTGTCGGCGCGCGCGCGGCGAGACCACCTCGGCGGGCACGACGCGCTCGGCGGCGCCGCGGGCGACGGCGTAGAGGTCGTGGCCCACGAGGTCGGCGTTGGTGATGTCGAGCGTGGTGCCCGGGGTGACCACCACGGTGCCCGGGCGGCAGCGGCCGCCCTCGATGCGCACGCCCACGGGCTGCGTGCTCTCGGCGATGCCGGGGCCCGTGAGAATCACCCCGAGGTCGAACTCGACGTTCGCACGCGGCGTGGCGAGGGGCACCACGCCGTTGGGGACCTCCCAGTACGCGGGGCGAAAGCGAGGCGGATCTTGCCGGGGCGATGGGGTGAGCGAGTCGGCGCCCGCGAGGGTGCCGCGAAGATCGAGAGCGGGAGAGACGCGCCCCAGCGCGAGGGCGCTGAGGGCGATGCCGAACGACAGCACGAGACGGGAACGCAACACGCGGTGACCTCCGACGATGGGACCCGTCGGAGACCCTAAAGGGCGCGAAAACTCTGTGTCAATGAGCGTCTGCACGGGGGTGCAGACGAGGGGTCACATCGGGGGGATGCGGTGCTCGCGCGTGCGGTCGTCGTCGTCGACGAGGGGCTCCGCGTGAACGTCGGCGGGCGCGTCTTTGCTGCGGAAGAGGCCCTCGAGGGCGCGCAGCGGGAAGGTGAACACCCGGAAGATGCGCGCGAGGCGCGGCGAGTGCGCCGCGTCGTCGAAGAGCGAGTACACGACGGGCGTCGCGAGGAGCGTGAGGAGGAGCGAGAGCGTCTGCCCGCCGATGACCACCGAGCTCATCGCGCGGTTGGTGCCCGAGCCCGCGCCCGTCGAGATGGCCAGCGGGATCATGCCGGCCACGAAGGCCACCGTGGTCATGAGGATGGGGCGGAGCCGGTGGCGGTTGGCGAGGATCACCGCGTCGGCGCGCGCGAGCCCCCGTCTGCGCAGGTCTCGCATGTGGTCCACCTGCAGAATGCTGTTCTTCTTCACGATGCCGAAGAGCACCAGAATGCCGAGGGTGGAGAAGATGTTCATCGACTGGCGGAGCACCACCAGCGAGAAGATGGCGAAGGGCACCGAGAGGGGCAGCGAGATGAGAATGGTGATCGGGTGGATCCAGCTCTCGAACTGGGCCGCGAGCACCAGGTACATGAACACCAGCGAGAGAATGAACGCGATGGCGAAGCTCTGGCCCGCGCGTCCGAGCTCCTTCGAGCGACCGGCGAGGTCGGCTTCGAAGCCCGGCTCCATGTGGAGTCCCTCGCGGATGGCCTGAAACTGCGCGATGACGCCCGCCTCGGAGGTGCCCGGCACCACGTTGCAGTAGATGGTCACCATGCGCTGGCGGCCGAGGCGCTGGATCGACGAGGGCCCCGCCGACTCGACGAACTCGACCACGTCGGCGAGGCGCACCGAGCGCCCCGGCATGTTGGTGGGAATGGTCACCTGCTCGATCGCGCGGATGCGATCGCGGGCCTCGGGCGTGGCGCGCACCCACACCTCGTACTGGTCGCCGCCCTCGTTGAAGGTGCTCACCTGGAGCCCGCCCACGAGCATGCGCAGGGCGCTGGCGATGTCGAGCGCGCTCACGCCGAGGTCGGCGGCGCGCGCGCGCTGGATGCGCACGGTGATCTCGGGCTTGCCCACGACGAGGGTGGTGTCGGGGTCGACCACGCCGGGGATGTTGCGCACCTGCTCGAGCATGCGCTGGGCGTACTGCGCGAGCTTGGTGAGGTCGGGGCCGCGGAGCACGTACTGGATGGCCGCGCTGTCGGCGCCCGAGCCGCCGAACACGTTCACCGGCGCCACGAGGGTGCGCAGGTGCTCGCGCGCAAACTGCGGGAGGATGCCCGTGCGCACGCGGGCCATCACGTCTTGCTGGTTCTCGGCGCGCTCGGTGGGCTCGACGAGGCGCACGAAGATCTGCGCCTGGTTGGGGCCGCGGCCCGACGGGTCGCCAGGCGGCGAGCCCACGGTGGTCACCGTGAGGCGCACCGACGAGAGCGTGCGAATCTCGCGCGCCATGCGGTCGGCGATCACGCGCGTCTGCTCGAGGGAGGTGCCCTCCGGCGCGCGCACGATCACGTCGAAGCGCGACTCGTCGTCTTGGGGGAGAAAGTTCTTCTGCACGGCCTTGGCGAGGGGCACCACGCTGAAGAAGGTGACGGCCATCGCGATCACGACGACCCAGCGGTGATCCATCGCGAAGGCGAGGGCGCGGAGGTACACGCGCTCCACGGCGGCGTAGAGCCCGCTGGCCTCGTGACCCGCGGCGAACTCCGCGGGGACGTGCCGCGTGCCCGCGCGCCACTCGCGGTAGGCGGACTTCTCGGCGAAGCGGGGCTCCGGCGCCGGGTCCTTCCACTCGGCGTCGATGGCCTCGTCCTCCTCGTTGTCTTCGGTGTTGGGCACCGCGCCCGCGCCCTTCGAGGGCTTGAGCCACCGCGACGAGAGCATCGGCGTGAGGGTGAACGACACGAGCAGCGACACCGCGATGGCGAACGACATCGTGAAGCCGAACGACTTCATGAAGCGCCCCACGATGCCGCCCATGAACGCCACGGGGAGAAACACCGCGATGAGCGACAGGGTGGTGGCGAGCACCGCGAGGCCGATCTCGCGGGTGGCCATGATGGCCGCGCGGCGCGGCGCCATGCCCTTCTCGTCGATGAAGCGAAAGATGTTCTCGAGCACCACGATGGCGTCGTCGATCACGATGCCCACCGCGAGGGTGAGGGCGAGCAGGGTGATGATGTTCAGCGTGAGGCCCATCGCCTTGATGAGGGCGAAGGTGGCGATGATCGACGTCGGAATGGCGAGCGCCGCGATGAGCGTCGAGCGACCGTTCCAGAGGAAGAGCAGCACCACGAGCGAGGCCAGAATGCCGCCGATGACGAGGTGCTCCTCGACGGCGTGCACGGCGTTGCGAATGAACTCGCCCTCGTCGCGCACGATCTCGAGGCGAAAGCCCGGCGGGAGCGTCGGGCGGATCTCGCCGATGCGCTCGGTGAGCGCGTCGATCACGGCGAGGGTGTTCATCCCCGACTGCTTGCGCACCGAGAGGATCACCACCTCGCGGTTGTTCTGCACGGCGTACGAGGTGGGCTCGGCCTCCGAGTCTTCGGCGCGGCCCACGTCGCGCACGCGCACGCTGAGGCCGCCGCGCTGCGCGACCACGAGGTCGTTCATCTCTTGAATGCTGCCCACGCGGCCGAGCACGCGGAGGCTGAGCGTGCGGTCGCCCTGGTCGACGTCGCCGCCGGGCACCTCTACGTTCTGCGTGGCGAGCGCGCGCTGCACGTCGACCACGGTGAGCCCGTAGCCCTGCAGGCGCGCGGGCGAGAGGGTGATGTTCACCTGGCGCTTGCGGCCGCCGAGCACCGTCACGCCGCCGACGCCGTTGAGCGACTCGATCTGCCGGCGCACGCGCTTGTCGGCGTACTCGGTGATGTCGCGCATCGCGCGCGAGCCCGTGAGGGCCACGAGCATGATGGGGGCGGCGTCGGGGTCGTTGCGCTCCACCCGCGGCTGCTGAATGCCCTGCGGCAGCAGCGAGAGGATGCGGTTCACGCGGTCGCGCACCTCCTGGGCGGCCACGGAGGTGTCCTTGTCGAGGTCGAAGCGCGCGATCACGACCGAGAGGCCCTCGTACGAGACCGAGCGGAGCTCGTCGAGGCCCGAGATCGAGTTGATGGACTCCTCGATCTTGTCGCTCACCTCGGTCTCGACCTGTTCGGGCGAGGCGCCCGGGAGCACCGTGGTCACCAGCACCACGGGGAAGTCGATGTTGGGGAAGCGGTCGACCGCGAGGCCCCGGATGCTGGCCACGCCGACCACCACCAGGGCGAGAATGAGCACCCAGGTGAACACCGGGCGGCGGACGCAAACTGCGGCAAGCCACTGCATGGTCGCCCTCTACTGCTCGGCGACCTGGACGCCGTCGCCCAGCCGCGTGAGGTTGTCGGTGGCCACGCGCTCGCCCGCGGCCACGCCGCGCTCGATGAGCACCTCCGTCTCGCCGCGCTCGGCCACGGTCACCACGCGCTCCTGCACGCGGCCGTTGGCGACCACGAACACGCGGCTCGAGCCGGCCTCGCTGAGCACCGCGCGCGCGGGCACCGACACCGCCGCGCGGCGCGTGCCGAGGGCGACGCGCGCCGTCGCGAAGAGCCCGGGGCGCAGCGCGCCGTCGGCGTTGGGCACCAGGGCCTCGACGATGAGCGAGCGCGAGTCGGCCCGCACCGCGGCGGAGATGTACCGCACCGTCGCCGCGAACACGCGGTCGGGGTACGCGTCGACGCGAACCTCGACGGCCTGGTCGCGGTGCACCGCCGCGATGCGCTCCTGCGGAACTTGAATCTCCATGCGCAGCGGGTCGGTGCGCACAAGGGTGACCACCGCGCGCTGCGGGGTCACGTACTCGCCCACGTTGATCTTTCGCTCGGCCACCTCGCCCGAGAAGGGCGCGCGAATGGTCGAGTCGTCGAGGGCCCGCGCGGCCTGCTGGGCCACGGCTTGCGCCTGTTGGTAACCGTAGTAGGCACCGCGCACGCCGTTGACGGCGCTGCGGTACTGCTCGCGCGCGGCCGTCGCCTGCAACGTGGCGCGCTGAAAGTCCGAGTCGCTGAGGGCGCCCGACGTGTGGAGCTGCTGCGCGCGGCGCAGCGCGTCTTCGGCGAGGTCGCGGTTGGCGGCCGCGGCGCGCACCTCGGCGGTGGCCTCGGGGTCGAAGCGCCCCACGTCGCCGCCGATGCGCGCGCGCGCCTGGCCGAGCGTGGCCTGCGCCTGCGCGGCCGTGGTGCGAAAGTCGACCTCGCGAAGGCGCACCAGGGGATCGCCCTCGCGGACGCGCGCGCCGCGCTCGACGAGCACCTGCATCACGCGGCCGGCGACGAGGGGCGTCACCTCGGACTGCATGTCGGCCATGAGCGAGCCGCTCGCCGAGAGCACGTCGGGGAGCTCGCGCGGCTGCGCCGCGGCGGTGCCCGTGCGCACCGGCGCCGCGGGGTCGTTCGAAGGGGTCACCTGCGGGGCCCCGGCGCCCGAGCGCTTGCACGCGGCGAGGGAGAGCGAGGCGGCCGCGGTCATCGTGAGCGTCAGGGCGAGGCGCGCGAGGGGTCTCCCTTGCGCGGGCGGGCGGAGTCTCGAGTGCTTCATGAGGTCTCTCAGAGAGGGAAATGGTGCAGCGCATGCCCACAGCCTGGGCGGCGACGTGACGGTAAGATGCTCTCCGCGTCGAGTCGGATCAATCGTAACACGAAGTAATTGACGCGAAAGATTTTCGCGGCGCCAGAATGCTCGAAATGAACATTCTAGACGGAAGAATGGCGCGTCAAAGGGGTGGGGTGAACCGCGACTGGCTTCCAAAGCATCGCAACACGATGTAATGAACGGCGAGGCAGCAAGACGGTGAGTGACGACGAGGGGCGCGGCGCCCGGGCGGAGGGTGGTGGGTTCTTGATCGAGGGCAAGGTCGAGCGGCTGGCAGAAATGGTGGAGCGGATCATGCGCTCGGCGCATCGGCTCGTTCGCATCGAGTGCGACGACGTCGACCTCACGCCGCACCAGACCTTCGTTCTGCGGATGCTCGAGACCCACGGCGCAATGACGGTGGGCGAGCTGCGGCGCGTCGCGAGCGGCGCGCAGAGCACCATGAGCGAGATGGTGGGGCGCCTCGCGCGCGCGGGGTACGTGCTCAAGAAGCCCGACCCCGAAGACCGCCGCTCGGTGAAGGTGGCCATCACGGCGAACGGCAAGGCCATCCTCGGTGTGCGCCTCCGCGAGATGCGGCGGCGGCACCAGGTGGTGCTCGAGGCCCTCTCGGTCGACGACCAGGAGCGCTTCCTGTCGGCCTTCGAAACAATTGTAGACCTGATGGATCGGGCCGCGGGCAACGCGGCACACGGAGACGATGATGACGCGTAGTGTGTGGTGGACGCTCGGGTTGGGGCTCGCGATGGTGCCCTTCGAGGCGGCGGGGCAGACCGAGCCCGCGGGCCGCGAGGTCGCCGCGCCCGCGGCCGCGCAGGCGCCCCCGGCGCCTCCGGCGCTCCCCGAGGTGCTGGTCCCGCAGCCCGGCGGCATGACGGCCGAGCAGGCCGCCCTGCGCGCCATTCACGCGAGCGCCCTGGTGCGCGCCGCGCGGGCCAACATCGACGCCGCCGACGCCGCGCGCACCGAGGCGGCCTTCGGCATGATCCCGCAGCTTACGCTCTCGGCCCGCTACACGCGCCTCTCCGAGATCACGCCGCCGCGGCTCAACTTTGGCAGCGCGGCCTCGTTCTGCGTCAACCCGCAGAACGCGGCGCTCTACGCGGGCACCACCAACGCGATGGGCCAGCCCGCGTGCGTCAACCCCGTCGACTCGGTGGTGCCGCCCTCCACGGGCTCCGCCGCGGGCTTCTCGTTCCCGGTGATTCTCGATCAGTTCGCGGTGCGCGGCACGCTCGCGGTGCCCATCACCGACATCCCCTTCCGCCTCGCGCGGCTCTACGAGGCCGCGGGGCGTCAGGCCGAGGCCCGCCGCCTCGACGAAGAGGCCGTTCGCGCGCAGGCCGCCGCCGACGGGCGCGTGGCCTTCTACGAGTCGCTCCGCGCGCAGGCGCAGCTCTCCATCACGGCCCTCGCCGTCGACGCCGCGCGCCGCCACCGCGAAGACCTCGCCCGCTTCGTCGAGGCCGGCACCGTGGCCCGCGTCGAGCTCCTGCGCGTCGAGGCGCAGGTCGCCGAGGCCGAGCGCGGCCTCGTGCTCGCCCGCGAGAACGTGGCCCTCACCGACTCGCAGGCGCGCATCCGGCTCGGGCTCGACGAGGGCCAGCAGGTCGTGCTCGGCGAGCCCCTCGACGCCCCCGTCGACGTGCCCAACAGCGTGCGCACGCTCATCGACCGCGCGTGGCACTCGCGCCCCGACCTCACGAGCCTCGAGCGCCAGGTGAGCGCCCTCGACGCCAACCTGTCGGCGGTGCGCGCGGGGTACTTTCCCAGCGTGGTGGCGCAGGCCAACCTCGACGTGGCCAACCCCAACCAGCGCTTCGTGCCCGCCGCGCAGGAGTGGAACACCACGTGGGACGCGACGCTCCAGGTGCAGTGGTCTCCCACCGCGGCCATTCAGGCCAGCGCGACGGCGAGCCGCGTGGTCGCGCAGCGGGCGGCCGTCAACGCGCAGATCGGCGCCCTCGCCGCGGGCGTGGAGTGGGAGGTGCGCGGCGCGTGGACGGCCGTGCAGGGCGCGCGCTCAGGCATCGAGGCCGCCAACCGTCAGCTCGCCGCGGCCGACGAGAGCTACCGCGTGCGCCGCGAGCGCTTCGTGGCCGGCAGCTCGATCTCGAGCGACCTCACCGACGCCGAGAACGACCTCGCCCGCGCGCGCTTCGCCGTGGTCAACGCCCAGGTCGACCTGCGCGTGGCCCTCGCCCGCCTCCGCCGCGCGATCGGCACGCCCGAGCCGCGCTGAATCGCGCGCAGCCCACGTCAACACAACGTCAGTGTCGCAGCGAGATGAGCAGCGCCCCGCGGCCGCCGAGGCCTTCGGGCGCGCTCGCGAAGGCGTCGATTTCGCCCGCGGTGGGCACCACGCGCAGCGCGTTGACCACCGCGTCGAGGAGCACCGAGGCCCCGTCGGGCGAGGTCTTGCCGTAGCCGGTGATCACGCACAGGCACCGCAGGCCCCGCGCGCGCCGCGAGCGCACGAACTCGGCCACCCGCAGCGCCGCGGGCACGGGCTCGAGGCCGTGGAGGTCGAGCGTCTCGTCGGGCATCGCGAAGCGCCCCAGCGCCTCGGCCGCAAACTCGCGGCCCCGGTGAGCGCCGCGCACGGTCCCATCGGAGGCCCACTGCACGGGCACCTCGGGCCCGCCCTCGGCGCGGCGCTGGCGCTCCTTCACCTCGGGGGCCACGCGCTTCGTACGCGGCACCTCGGGGCCGCGCTCGGGCACGCGGCCGCTGGCCTTCGGCGCCAGCGGGGCCACGCCCGACATGGCCACTTCGAAGAGCCGCGCGTCCATGTTGGGGCGCCACACCTCGACCGTCGAAGCGCGCTTCGGCGCGGTCGCCGCGGGCGTCGCGGGCCGCTTGGGAACGCGGTCGCCGCGGGCCTTCGCGGCCTCGTCGCGCGCCTTCTGCTCGGCCTTGCGGCGCTCCTCGTCGGCGTCGAGCTGATCCTTCAGGGCCTTGAGGTTCTTCTTGAACGGCGAGGCCGCGAGGGGCTCGTGGGGAGACTTCTTGGTGCTCATGAATGTGCTTGAATATAGGTGTTCTAACGCGGTGTGAGGGCCGCGCGGAGCACGGCGGGCGCGTCGGCCTCTACGACCTCGACGAGGTGCTCGTTGCGAGGATACACCGCGACCGCGCACCCCGACGCGGGGCAATGCCCCTGGCACCCCGTCGCCGTGACCCACACGCGCGGGCCTGCGCCGCCCGAGAGCACCGCGCGCTTGAGCGCCGAGAACACCGCGGGCCCGCTCGCGCCGCAGCCCGACCGCAGCGGGTCGTTGGGGGCCCGCACGTTGGTGCACACGAAGAGCTGCACCGCGGGGCGTAGGTTCGAAGACTTCATGGCGCCGCGCGCCTCGCCGCCGCGAGCTCCGAGGCGATGAAGGCTCGCCAGGGCGCGGGGGCCTCGACGACGCGCGCGAGGGCCGTCGCCGCGTCGCGGGGCCGACCGAGGAGGCGCAGCGCGACCCCCGTGGCCG
>CAISKJ010001422.1 GCA_903885885.1 uncultured delta proteobacterium | reverse complement strand
GACGCCGCGGCCGTGGCGAGCGCCGCAGCTGCGATGACCCTCCGCGCGATGGCCCTCGGTCACCGCGCCCTCGCGGCCCCGCGCGCGACGCGCCTCGCGGCGGCGGCGGCATGCAGCGCGCGGCACATCCCCTACGGGCTCAGCTACCTCGCGTGCGCCCCCGCGGCGCGCGCGCTCTGCGACGCCGTGGTCGACGCGGGCGACGACCCGGTGATCCTCGACACGCCGCAGGGGCGCGTGGGCTACCTCGCCGTGCTCACGCCCTCGGCGCTGCGCTTCGTGGCCACCGACCGCGCCGCGGGCGTGACGCTCGAGGCGCCCGACGAGGCGATCGCGCGCGGCGTCGCGGCGGCGCGCGCGCACGGCGCCCGCTGGGTCGTGGTGGCCTACGACCCCGAGTGGCCCAACAGCCGCGAAGACGCGCTGCACCTCGCGACCGAGCTCCCCGAGGCCGCGCGCCCCGACGTGCTGCTCGTCAACGACGTGAGCAACGAGTTCAACTCCTTCGAGGCCGCGCGCAGCGGCGTCGCGGTGGTGGCCACCCGCTCGGGCCGCGCCGTGGCCGTCGAACTCAACGGCCCCCGGCTCGCGCGCGAGCCCCGCGCGGGCGCCGCGCCGGCCGAGGTCACCGCCCTCGCCACGGGCACGCACACGTGGCTCTGCGACACGCAGAACCGCGCGCTCGCGGGCGCCCACCTCGCGGCCCCGATGGACCGCGAGGGGTTCACCGAGTTCTTTCTCAACGTGCTGCGCGACGAGACCGAGACCGAGGTGGCGATCATCAACCGCGGCGCGGTGCAGGGGCGCGAGCTGTACCCGCTCACGGGCGGCATCATGGCGCTGCAGCTCGCGGCCATTCTGCCCTTCGACGACCAGCTCTACGTGGGGCGCGTGCGCGGCTCGGTGCTCAAGGCGCTGGCCACGTCGCCGCGCGCGGCGGGCTTCATGATCCGCGGCGTCACGGTGCGCGGCGGCACCGTGAAGATCAACGGCCGCGACGTCGAGGCCAACACCTGGTACCGCGTGGCCACCACGCGCTTCATGGTCGAGGGCGGCGAAGGGGGAATCGGCGGCGACGCCGAGACCGTCGAGCTCGAGGCCTTCGGCGCGCAAGGGCCGCGCGAGTTCATGGCCGCGTGGCTCGACCGCCCGCACGAGGGCGACATCACGCAGATTCCCGTCGATCCGGCGCGCCGCACGCGGTGGACGTTCAACGCCTCCATCGACCTCGGGTTCAACCTCGTGAACGTGGCCAACCCCGCCGGGAGCGCCGTCGCGGGCACCACGATTCAGCCCTACAACGACGCGCAGCTCACGCGCACCGACACCATGGCGCTGCGCGGCGACCTGCAGCTCTTCGCCAACGCCGATCACCCCGACTGGAACTGGCGCAACGCCTTCCGCGCCCGCTACGGCCGCGCGAGCGTAGGCGGCGCCGACTTCGATGAGAACCTCGACCTCATCACCCTGCGGTCGAACTTCACGTACACGGGCCTGAGCAGCAGCAACTACGTGCCCACGCCCGACGCCGAGGTCTACGTCGAGACGGAGCTCGATCGGTACCCGCGCACGCGCACCGTGCTCGACGGTTCGACCAACGACTTTCACCACCTGCAGCTTCGGCCCACGCTCGGCGCGCAGTTCACCTTCAACGAGCACGTGCTGGCGCGCCTCGCGGCGGGCATGGACTACAAAGAAGTTCTCCAGCCCGAGACCACGCCCTCGTACGTGCTCCTCGCGCGCGTCACGGTCTCACCCTGGGAGGTGTTCACCCTCCGCGGCCGCGCCGTCACGTGGAACGCCGAGGCCGAGTTCGCCGTGCGCCAGGCCTTCAGCGACGCGGCCAACGGCAACAACGCGCGCGACGGCCAG
>CAISKJ010001421.1 GCA_903885885.1 uncultured delta proteobacterium | reverse complement strand
CGTACGCGCCCTGCCGCGTCGCCATGGCGCCCATCAACCGCAGCGCCACCGTGTCGTCGCTGCGCGGCAGCTCCGCCAGCACCACGATCACCAGGGCCAGGCCCCGCAGCGCGTAGAACCCCGGCGGCCACCCCACCATCGGCATCGCGCCGAAGTGCGCCAGCGCCGCGTCGGGGCGGCCCGCGCAGAGCAACCACATCCGCTCCACCGCGCGCGACGGGTTCAGCGCGCCCGCGTGTTGGGCGTTGAGCAGCTTGCGAAGGCAGCCCTGCACCTCGTCGATCGACGGCGCCCACGAGAAGGGCTCGTAGAGCGCCGCAACCTCCGTCATGAGACCGAGGATGCCCAGCGAGCGGCGCGTCACCGTGTGCTGGGGCGACGGCGCGAAGCGCAGATCGGCGCGCTGCGCGCGCAACGCCGGGACCTCGAACTCGCGCTCCAGCGTGCCCAGATCGTCGAGCAACACGTCGAGGATGTTCTTCGCCCGCTCGTCGTGGGATGCCATGGGGCCGGGGGCAGTGCGAGACGCGATCCATCGCGTGAACGCGCTTGCCGCAAGGGCTTCGCGAAATCGTGGGGTGGCGGATCGGGGTGGCGGCGGGGTGGCGATGGGGTGGCGGACCGCCACCCGCGCGAGCGGAACACGTGTGCCGTTGGAGCGGAAGACGTGTTCCGGTCCCCGCGATGGTGAACCTGCCGTGTGAGCCGCTGGCGCTCCGTGCGCTCGTGGCGGCCACGGCGACGGGCGAGACGACGGACTCAGGTGGCCGTAGGCGACGCGAGCCACGCGGCGAGCGCCGCGCTGTCGAGGTCGAGCACCACGTCGCCGAGACGGTCGGGGCCCACCACGTCGGCGGGGCGCACGAGGGCGTCGGGGCCCGCGTCGCCCGCCCCCGGCTCGGCGCCGTGACAGCTGGCCAGCGCCAGCGCAACCCACGCCAGCAGACACGCAGAAAGCCACCGAGACCGTACGAGCACGAGATCCTCCATATCGCAACTACGATCGTCTCACACGATGCTGCCCCCGACGGGCGCAAAACGAGCCCCTCGCGCGGAGAAGACGCTTGACGCAGGCACACCATGGATGATCGTCGCGCCATGGAGACGTTACAGGGCCTCTTCGCGGGCGCGACGGTCGACGGGCGCTATCGCCTCGTGGCCCCGCTGGGTGAAGGGACCTTCGGCAGCGTGTGGCGCGCGGAGGACCTGCGCCTCGCGCGCCGCGTGGTCGCGGTGAAGTTCCTCAAGGGGGAGTTTCTCTCGCACGCCGAGGCCGTGGCGCGCTTCGAGGCAGAGGCCGACGCGCTCGCGCAGGTGCAGCACAGCAACGTGGTGGGCGTGTACGACCGCGGAGCCTGGGCGGGCACGCGCTTCCTCGTCACCGAGTTCGTGGCGGGCGGCACGCTGGCCGCGTGGATCGACGCCCATCGGGCGCACCGCGCGCTCCCCGCGCTCGCCGAGGTGGCGACGCGCCTCGACATGCTCTGCGCCGGCGTCGGCGCGGCCCACGCGGTGCGGGCGCCGGGCCCCATCGTGCACCGCGACCTCAAGCCCGAGAACGTGCTGGTGCGCGACGACCCGAGCGGCGAAGTGGCGCTCAAGGTGGTCGACTTCGGCATCGCGCAGCTCGGCGGCCGCGGCGGCACGCGCACCGGCGCCATGATGGGCACGCCGCTCTACATGGCGCCCGAGCAGGCGCTGGGCAACACCGCGGCGATCGGCCCGGCCACCGACGTGTTCGCGCTCGCGGTGATCGCCGTCGAGCTCCTCACCCTCGACGCCATGGCCGCGGGTGAGCCCTGGTGGGGCGCGGCCCTGCAGCGCGCGGGCGAGACCGCTGCGCGCTTGTACGGCGCGCGGCGCGACGTTCCCCCGGCGGTGTGGGCGGTGCTCGCGCACGCGCTTGGCCCGCGCCCCGGCGACCGTCCCGCCGACGCGAACGCGCTCCGCCTGGCGCTGCGCGACGCCTTCAACGCGCCGGCGCAACCCTCGCTGGCGCCCCCGCGCATGGGCCACGGCACGATGCCCATGGCGGGCCTCGCCGCCTCCCACACGGTGCCCATGGCAGGCTTCGGCGCGCCGACCACCACGGCGCCCTTCGCCCACGCAGCGCCGCCGCCTGCGCGCGCCGCGTCGTCGACGCGCGTCGCAGCGATCGCAGCGATGGCGCTGGTCGGCGTGGCGTTCTCCGTGCGCCTCGCGATGGCGCCTCGCGACACCGGCGACGCGTCTGGCGAGCCCACGCCGAGCCCGATCACCGCGCTGGTGCCGCAGGCCCCGACGCTGCCACCGCCGCCCCCGACGCCGACACCGCTGCCCCCGACGCCGGTCACCGCGCCGCCTCCCGCGCCCGACGAGCCTCCGCCGGTGGACTTCACCGCCTACATCGCCCCCGACGCCAGCTCGCTGCGCTCCGACGTCGAGCTCCATGGCTTCGTCGCGCGCTGGGCTGCGGCGGTCGGCGACGCGGTGTCCATCGGTCCGCTCGATGCGTACTACCTCCCGGGCACGCAGTTTCGCCGGCTCGCGGGGCGCGTCGGGGCGACGCCGATTCGCAACTACTACGCCGAGGCGCTGCGACAGGGCGCGACGTTTCACATCGACCTCGCGCGCTCCGAGTGGGTGCTCGAGGCCGAGTCGTCGCCCGACGCGGCGCCCGCGTGCGTAGGGCTCGCGGGGGCCGAGGGCGACATCGTGAAGGTGCGCGCCTGGGCCCGCGAATACTCTCCGCTGCGCGTCGCGAACTCGAGCGGCGAGGTCCCCTGCCCGTGGATCGTGGGGCGCTACCTCCTCAGGCTGCGACGCGTGGACGGCGCGTACCGCATCTGCCACGAGACGTGGTCGCTCCGCGAGGGCGTGTGCGCGTCGTGTCCCGCAGCGCGCGCATGCGGCGCGGTCCCGCGCTGAGCGCCGCGGGTCGCAGACGCCTGCGGTCCGGGTCGCAGACGTCTGCGGTCCGGGTCGCAGACGTCTGCGGTCCGGGTCGCAGACGTCTGCGGTCACCGCGGGCGGCGCCCCGCGTGCGCTGCGCGCTCGCCGCTGCCGATGTTCAGCGCGAAGAAGCCGTTGGCGCTCTGCGGCACGTCGGGCTCGTACCCCAGGTCGCCGAGGTTGAGCACCACCACCACGACGCGCGTGTAGCCGTCGAGCACGTCCATCTGCAGCGACCACTCGCCGCTCGGCGCGATCACCGGCGAGGCCAGCTCGCGCGCCGCGAGGCCGTCGCGCCCGATGCGCATCGCGCGCACCATCCACCGCTGCCACGGCGACCCGTGGAACCACAGCGCCATCGAGGCCTGCAAGGGCGCGTCGTCGAGGTCGATCACCACCGTGGCGCAGCCCGTGGGCTCCAACATCTCCGTGGGCGTCACCCACTTCGGAATCTCGCCGTAGCGCACCACCCGCACGGGCCGCACCGCGAGGCTCGCGTCACGCACCCCCGCGAGGTCGTACGCGTCCGCCGCCGTGCCGAGCACCGCGCGCGCCGAGGCAAACTCCATGAGCGCCCCTTCGATGCCCTCGGGCTCGTCGCGAAACATCCGCCGCGCCACGTCGAACACGTCGGGCTCGTCCCACAGTCTTACACCCTCCATGGGCGTTCGTCGCACCGGCGACCAGAGGAGCCCCTTCACGAGCTTGTGGTTCTCATCGTCCCACCGGGCCGCGAGGAGGTCGAAGAACAGCGACGCCCCGCGCCCCTCGAGCTCGCCGTGCTCGCCCCCGAAGAACGCCCGCTCGGGCCGCGCCTGAAACGCCCTCAGGGCCGTGAGGTCGGGCGCCTCGCGCGTCACCATGCGCCCCATCGCGGCGCCCATCGCGGCCACGTAGGCCGGCGGGTGATCGGCCTTCACGCCGAGCACGATGGCCCGCGCGAGGGCCTCCACGAGCGACCGCCGCAGCGCCGCGCGGTCGAGGCTCGCGCGCAGCCGCACGAAGGCGCTCGCACGGTCCCAGATCCACGTGGCGTCGAGGGCGTCGACGACGGTCTCCGCGGGCGCGCCGTCGGCCGTGAGGTACACGTCGAGCGTCGGGTCGCCGCCGTGGTGGCCGTCGGGCAGCGGCGCGGGAAACCCGTGGCGAAACTCGAGCGCGTCGAGGGCCTCCTCGCTCCACGCGAGCACCTCGCGCGCGAGCGCGACCTCGACCCCCGCGCCGAGGTGCACCGACACGAGCGCCCGCTGCGAGCGCAGCGCGCCCACCGTCGCCGGTCGCACCCCATCAACGGGAACCACCTGCCCGATGGCGCCGTCGGGCCACGGCGCCTCGCCCGTCTCCACGAGGCGACCGAGGGGCTGCGCCGCGGCCGATGCGGGCGCGAGCGCGAACAGGAGCGAGAGCAGCGCGGCACGCAACGTCATCACCGGGTAGCGTAGCGAAGCACACCGCGCACGCGAAAACACGAAACGCGCGGGGGTGTGCGCGGGCACAAACGCGGCCCCGGCGGGGCGGGCACCTATGGTACGGTGGCGGTCGAGGTTACGCTGCACGATGGCCCTCAACATCGATCAGGATCACGCGCGCTTCCGCGACATCGTCAAGGGGCGCATCCGGCAGAACCTGCGCAAATACATCTCGCACGGCGAGCTCCTCGGCAGGCAAGGGAAAGACACCGTGTCGATCCCCGTGCCGCAGATCGACATCCCGCAGTTTCGCTTCGGCGACAAGCAGTCGGGCGGCGTCGGTCAGGGCAAGGGCGACCAGGGCGACCCCCTCGACGGCGGTCAAGAGGGTGACGCCAACGGCAAGGGCAAGGCGGGCCAGCAAGAGGGCCAGCACGCGCTCGAGGTCGAGGTCACCCTCGACGACCTCGCGCTGATCCTCGGCGAGGAGCTGCAGCTGCCGCGCATCGAGCCCAAGGGCCAGTCGAAGATCGCTTCCGACAAAGACAAGTACACGGGCATTCGGCGCACGGGCCCCGAGTCGCTGCGGCACTTCAAGCGCACCTTCCGCGAAGCCCTCAAGCGACAGATCGCGTCGGGCACCTACAGCGCTTCGAAGCCCATCATCGTGCCGGTGCGCGAAGACAAGCGCTTCAAGAGTTGGAACACGGCGGTGCAGCCCGTCGCCAACGCCGTCATCGTCTACATGATGGACGTGTCGGGCTCCATGGGCGACGAGCAGAAGGAGATCGTGCGCATCGAGAGCTTCTGGCTCGATACGTGGCTCCGGTCTCAATACAAGGGCATCGAGTCGGTCTACATTATTCACGACGCCGCCGCGCGCGAGGTCGACCGCGAGACCTTCTTTCACACCCGCGAGTCCGGCGGCACCATGATCTCTTCGGCCTACAAGCTGTGCGCCGACATCATTCAGAAGCGGTACCCCGCCGACGAGTGGAACGTGTACCCGTTTCACTTCAGCGACGGCGACAACTGGTCCGTCGACGACACCTTGCAGTGCATCAACATCCTGCGCGACAGGGTGCTGCCCTCTTCCAACATGTTCTGCTACGGCCAGGTCGAGAGCCCCTACGGCTCGGGGCAGTTCGTGAAAGACCTGCGCGAGCACCTGGGCAAAGACGAGCGGGTGGTCACCTCGGAGATCCGCGACAAAGACGCCATCGTAGACAGCATCAAGGCCTTTCTGGGCAAGGGGCGGTGAGGGCACGATGAGCGACTACGGCATGCGCCACGAGCTGCCCGCGTACCTGCGCGAGTGGCAAGAGAAGATCGAGAACCGGGCGCGCAAATACGGCCTCGATTTCTTTCCGCAGGTGTTCGAAATCCTGAGCTTCGACGAGATGAACGAGGTGGCCGCCTACGGGGGCTTCCCCACGCGCTACCCCCACTGGCGCTGGGGCATGGAGTACGAGCGCCTCAAGAAGACCGGCGAGTACGGCCTGAGCCGCATCTACGAGATGGTGATCAACAACAACCCGAGCGTGGCCTACCTGCTCGAGGGCAACTCGTTGGTCGATCAGAAGCTCGTGATGGCCCATGTTTGCGGCCACAACGACTTCTTCAAGAACAATTTTACCTTCAAGATCACCGACCAGGATCGGCGCGCCCCCGAGAGCGCCGAAGACATGGTGGTGTCCCGCAAAGACCGCGTCCCCACCCGCAAATGGATCGACACCTTCGCCAACCACGCGGCGCGGGTGCGTCGGCACATGGAGCGGCACGGGGTGTCTCCCGTCGAAGAGTTCATCGACGTGTGCCTCGCGCTCGACAACCTCATCGACCCGCCGGGGCGCATGCTCGAAGGGCGCCCGAAGGTCGAAGAGCCCGAGGAGCCTGACGCCATCGAGGTCCCGAAGCTCAAGGCCAAGAGCTACATGGACTCTTTTATCAACCCGCAAGAGTACGTCGACGCGCAGCGCAAGAAGCTCGAGGAGGAGGCCGCGAAGGCCCGGCGCTTCCCCGAGTCGCCGCAGCGCGACGTGCTGAAGTTCCTCATCGCGCACGCCCCCCTCGAGCGGTGGGAGCGCGACGTGCTCGAGGTGATCCGCGAGGAGGCCTATTACTTCTGGCCGCAGGCGCAGACCAAGATCATGAACGAGGGCTGGGCCTCGTACTGGCACTCGCGCATCATGACCGAGTTCGCCCTCGACGGTAACGAGCTCATCGACTACGCCGACCGCAACGCCTCGGTGCTCTCGTCGGGCGGGGGCAAATCCATCAACCCGTACAAGCTGGGCGTCGAGCTCTATCGCTCCATCGAAGAGCGGTGGGACAAGGGCCAGTTCGGCAAAGAGTGGGAAGACTGCGACTCGATGGAGGAGCGCCGCCACTGGGACCGGCGCCTCGGCCTCGGCCGCAAGAAGGTCTTCGAAGTGCGCGCCCTGCACAACGACGTAACCTTCATCGATGAGTTTCTCACGCCCGAGTTCTGCATCGAGCACAAGATGTTCACCTACGCGTGGTCGAACCGCAACGACCGCTTCGAGATCGACACGCGCGAGTTTCGAGCCATTAAAGACAAGCTGCTCTTCAAGCTCACCAACTTCGGCCAGCCCTTTATCTACATCGAAGACGGCAACTACGAGAACCGCGGCGAGCTCTTTCTGCGCCACGACCACCAGGGCGTCGACCTCGACCTCGAGAAGGCCCGCGAGACGCTCCGTTGTTTGTTCCGCGTGTGGAAGCGCCCCGCGGCCCTTGCGACGACGGTCGACGGCCGCGCCACCACGCTCCGCTACGACGGCAAGGAGCACACGACGCGCCCCTCGCCGAAGTGATCCCTCGTGCGCTCAGGCCGCCTTGAAGGCCGACGCGACGCCGCCCACCACCGTGACCCCGAAGCGCCCTCCCGCGAAGTACGTGTCGAAGCCCTGACGCAGCGCCGCGAGCACGGCGTCGGGCTCCGGCGCCGCCTCGGCGCACCAGCGCCAGTCGGAGAGGGCCGCGTGCTGGATCACCGGGTCGGCGAAGAGCTCGCTCGCCGAGCCGTACTCGAGGGTGAACTCCCACGCGCTCACCTCCACGCCCGTGAAGCCCCGCGCGATGAGCTCGTCGCGCACCTGATCGGACGAGGGGAGCGTGGCGGCGTACTGCTCCACGCGCTCGGCGAGGCGCGCGAGGTCGTGCCGCGTGGCGATCTCGCGGAGGAGGTCGACCACCTCGGCGAAGCTGCCCTGGAGCGCGAGGGTGAACACCAGCTGCCCGTCGGGCAGAAGCACCCGCTGGGCCTCGGAGAGCACCGCCGCGCGGTCGACGGACACGCGGTCGAGCAGGTTGCACACGGCGTGGGAGAACACCTCGGCGCCGAAGCGCAGCTCGGTGGCCACGCCCTGCTTGAGGAAGATCTTGCGGCCCACGTCGGCGCCCATGCGCGCGCGCGCCATCTCGATGAACTTGGCGTCGCGGTCGAGCGCGATCACGCGCCCGTCGGGGAGCCGCTCGAGAATCTGCGAGGTGGGGTAGCCCGTGCGGCACGCGAGGTCGAGCACGCTGGGCCGCGGAGCCACGCGCAGCGCCGCGAGCAGCCGCTCGCCGAAGCGCCGCGCGTCGCGGGTGACGAAGGCCGCGTCGTAGGCCAGCGCGACTTCGAAGGTCTGGTCGTCGCCGTCGATCATCGGTGCGGGTGTGAGCCTCTCACACGCGCGCTTCAGCCGTCGAGGGAGCGCAGGTGGTCGATGGCCTCGGAGGCGAGGTCGCCGAGCATCACCTCGCCGGCCTCGGGGTCTTCTTCGTCGGCCACGCGGCGGCGGTCGGTGCGGAGCTTCTCGAGCTCCTTCACCACGGTGGGGTCGCCGAAGGCCGCGAGCGACTCGATGGAGGCGGCCACCACGTCGGCCGACGGGTGCTTGAGGAGCCGGAGGCAGAGCTTCACGCCGCCGGGCTCGCCGATCTCGGCGAGGATGTACGGCACCTCGGAGAGCGCGTTGACCGCCTTGCCGTCGTCGATGACGCGCTCGATGGCGCGCGCCACCTCGGCGTAGCGCGAGTACGCGAGGTCGAGCAGCGACTCGCCGGCGGGCGCGCGCACCTCGGGCTCGTCGTGGTCGAGGAGGCGCAGGAGCAGCTTGCAGCCGCGCGTGCCGCCGATGTCGCCGAGGAGGCTCCCCACGCGCATGAGGCGCGCGATGCCCTCTTCGCCATCGCCCCCCTCGGACCACGCCTGGTTGATGGCGGCCTCGACGGCGTCGAGGCGCGCGTCGTCTTCGCCCGTGGTGAAGAACTCGCCCTGCGCGCGGCGCTGCGCGCGGTCGGCGTCGAAGACCTTGTCGAGAATGGCAGCGTGTGGGCTCTTCATGGCGCGTCGCGTGTACGCCCGCTCGCACGCTCCGGTCAATCCCCTCGCGCGCTCGCTCGGAATGGACGCCGCCCGCGTGACGTTGCACCCTCCACGGTCGCCCACCGATGCGCGCGCGCTTCACCATGATTCCTCTGCTGCTGGTGCCCGTCGCGTGGATGCCCGCGGCCCCGCGCGAGCGCGCCACACACGCCGCCGCGCGCGGCACACACAGCGCGCCGACGGAGGGCGCCCGTTGCGCGGGCACCGAGTACGCGGGGCGCTGCCTCCCG
>CAISKJ010001420.1 GCA_903885885.1 uncultured delta proteobacterium | reverse complement strand
CGCGTCGGGGCCTCGGCGCTACTACGTGTACTCCTTCGCGCTCGCGCCCGACGGCGCCGTCGCGCAGACCACGGTGATGCACCAGACGTGGGGCAGCGCCGACGTGCTCCAATCGCGCATCGACGACGTGGCGCGCTACCGCGACGTCGTGCCGGGCGTGCGCGCGAGCGAGCCCGCGGGCGAGGCGACGAGCGACACCGCGCGCGCGCAGCTCACGCTGAGCTCGCCCTTCGACAGCGCCAACGGGGTGATGGCGCGGCGCCGCGTCGCGCCGGGCGTCGTGACCCTCGACGGCGAGTCGGGCTCGCTCGCACACGTGCGCTGGCGCTGGGACGTGATCCGCGACGCGCGCCGCGGCACCATCGTGGAGCTGACGAGCACCGTGAACGAGTCGCTCGCCTCGACGATCGTGCGCGCGGCCGCGGGGCGCGAGCCGTACCTCCACGCGGGCCTCGCCGCGCTGCGCGAGCTCGTGTGGCTGCGCTACATGCTCGCGGGGCTGCCCCTCGCGTAGCGCTACTGCGAGAGGGTGCGCACGCGCGCTTCGATCGCGGCGCGGTCGGGCGTGTCGGGCCTGCGCGCGAGGTACTCGCGAAACGCCGCGGCGGCCTCGGCGCGGTGGTGCAGGTGCTCGTGCGTGACGGCGAGGTTGAAGAAGAGCTCGGCCACCTCGCGCCGCGACTCCTGCATGTACCGCAGGGCCGCTTCGAAGGCCTGGAGCGCCGCGCGGTACTCGCGCCGTTGGTAGAGCGCGACGCCGCGGGCGAAGAAGTCGCTCGCCTCGCGCACGAGGGCGTCGACGCCGGGCGGCGGGCGCGCGATGTCTTCGCGGCGTCGGCGCGCGAAGTCGCGGAGGGCCGCCATGCGCTGCTCGAGGTCGGCGCGCATCGCGGCGGAGGGCCCGAGCGCGGTGATGCGCTCGTACCACTGCGCGGCCTCGGCGACCGACGCGGCGCGCTCGTGCATACGAAACGCGTTGAACGCCATCTCGACGGAGGGCGAGGCCTCGAAGGCGAGGCCGAAGAGGCGCGCGGCCTCGGTGAAGTCGTTGCGCTCCGCGGCGGCGACGCCCTCGCGGTAGCTGCGCCCGGGGTCGCGCGCGACGGGCGCGGCGTCGGGCGCGACGGCGGCGTCGACGTCGATGGAGGCGTGGTGCGCGCGCGACGAGACCACCGACGTCGTGGTGACCAGCTCGCCCGCGGGGGCGACGGGCGGCGCGCTCGAGGCGCACGCGCACAGCGCTGCGAAGAGTGCGAGACGGGTGCGCATCGGTGCGACGAGGCCGGTCAGGGGGTGACCGTCGAGGGCGTGACGGTGAGGATGTAGTTGCCGCGCGAGGCCGAGCCGAAGCCGCCGACGAAGAGGTAGTAGTCGCCCGGGTCGAGGGTGACGTCGAAGGCCGAGGCGACGCCGATGGAGTCGTCGTTGCACGCGCCGGGCACGTTGGTGCCAGGGCACGTCGCGCCCTGCGTGAGCCACATGAGCGTGTCGAAGGCCGAGCCCTCGAGGGAGAAGTTGACCCGCTGGCGACGGTCGACGCGGTAGCGGAACACGACGTCTTCCGAGGTCGACGTGGTCGAGCACGGGGCGGTGTAGTCGTGGCGCATCGTCGACGTGTTGCCCGTGAAGACGCCGCCCCCCGAGGGGATGGCCACCATGGTGGCGCACGTGTCGTTGTCGGCGACCGCGACGGGCGTCACAGGCGCGGCCGTGTCGACCGTCAGGGTGTAGTCGCCGCCGCGGATGCTCTTGACCACGAGGTAGTAGGTGCCCGGGTCGAGGCCGCGCACGGTGAGTCGCCCCGGCGCGCCGAAGCGGCACGCGCGCTCCGTCGCGCGGTCGCCGCAGGTGTTCTCGAGGGCGATGTAGAAGTAGTCCGACGCGGCGCCGGTGGCGGTGGCGATCACGTCGCGGCGCTCGGCGAGGGTGAAGCGGTACACGGCGTCGCGCGAGCCGGTGCCCGAGCACGAGAGCTGGTAGTCGGCCTCGAAGCCGGCGTACGAGCCCATCGCCGGGGTGCCCGCCGTGATGGTGAGCGGGTTGGCGCAGGTGTCGCCCGCGGGCGGCGGCGACGGGGGCGTGACCATCACCTCGAGGGTGAAGGGGTTGACCGTGCGGCCCGCCACGACGATGAAGTACGTGCCCGGCATGAGCTCGCGCGCCGTGAACTGCGCGGGCGCCGCCGCGTCGCAGCGGTACGAGGTGGCGGGCGAGCGCGTGCACGAATCGACGAGGGCGAGCGTGAGGTAGTCGCTGCGCGAGCCGGCGACGCGGGCCACGATGTTGGCGCGCTCGGTGAGCGTGATCGAGTACACGAGGTCGGGCTGCAGGCCGCCGCAGCGCGTGGTGACGTCGGAGGCCACGTCGACGAGGTCGCCGGTGAAGGTGCCGCCCGTCGGGGGGATCACGCGCGGCGACGCGCAGGTGTCGTTGGCGGGGGGCATGGTGGCGGGCGCGAGGTTCACGGTGAGGTCGATGTCGGCCGCGGCGCCCGACGAGCTCGTGCCGAGGAGCACGAAGTACTCGCCCGCCGGGAGCGCGCGCAGGCGCACCGTGGTGGGAAAGCCGATCTGGCACACGCGCACGTCGGTGGTGCTCATGGGGCTCCCGCACATGGCGGGCATGAGCTG
>CAISKJ010001419.1 GCA_903885885.1 uncultured delta proteobacterium | reverse complement strand
TGCCCTCGTCGAGGTCTTCAACAGGCTGGGGCTGCGATGCCGGGGCTGCGTGGTCGCGATCCACCTCCGCGAAAGGACGGTGCAGAAGGCTTCGTGACGGTATCCCGCTGAATCCGCGCATCCCTGCTCAGGTGGCTCGAAATGGAGCTTGACAATAGCTGGAGATTTTTGGTGTCATTTCCGTGTGAAATTCATGCGATTCAGCGCCGCTTTACTCATGGTTGGTGTCGCAACAAGGCTGCCGGTAGCACCGGCCCAGCAGATGGGATGTGAGGTTACAATCCCCGGTGTATTTCGTCTTCTTGAAACCCAAGACCCAAGATCAGGAGGTCCGACCTACCCGGCTAACACGCGGGTGCGCGCGATAACATTCGGAACTGCATCGCAGGGGCGAACTCGCGCTGTGCGTGTACGAATTGAATCCGCGGAAGGGTGGGTCTTCCTGTGGCCGAGTCAGCTTCGCGCCTGCCCTCCAGGGTCCGTAGCACAGCGTCCTGGGGATGTTATCGTAGCCCGCCCTGATGCAGGTGTGAACGGTGGCAACTCTAACTCTTCAATCGAGCGATCAGCCACATCGCAAGTGACGCGAGCGTGCGTACCCAATTCAACGCAAGCGTGCCTCTGCCCCGGCAACGTCGCGGGCGTGCAGTCGTGTGACCCCTCTGGGATGGCCTATACCCCTTGCGGGTGCGCCTCGCCGTCAACCCCGCCCGAGCCTCCCTCGATCGCTCCTCGGACCTGCGCCGCAAACGGAGATCCGTGCAATCCTGGGATCGTCGAATGCTGTTCCGGGGCACTTCGCTGTAGAGGAGAGGGCAGCGATCCTCTCCGCCTGTCTTGGTTTTGCAGACCTTGCGGAGGGAGGGGGCAGACTTGTTGCCGAAGGCGTGGTTCGCATGGTTGTCAGGCGGATGGATGCTCCTCTGGTCTTAACTTTGACCCCTACACTGAAGTTTGCCAGTAGGTTCGGTCCGGCAGGCAATTCTCAGGGATAGCGGCCCCACATTGCATAACGGCAGTGTGTGTTTTCTTAGTATTGTCTTGTTGAACAAGCATCCTTCCGCGGGTGAACGGGGCCGATTCGGGTGTAGAGGCATGCGAGGCATCGACCCGCGGGGCTGATGACCTCTGCATATGTTACCCGCATTGCCTATGAGAATGGTGATTCTCACTGGGTGTGCTACCCTGAGCGGATGCTCGCCCAGCGCCCCCCGCTCGACGACCTCGACCTTCACCAGGTCGTCGCGCATGCCCCCGACCGGCACCCCGCCGCCGTGTACCTCGCTCGCCTCGCCCCCGGCTCGCGGCGGTCGATGCGAACCGCGCTCGCCACCCTCGCGGCCCTCGCGGCCCCAGGCACGACGGTCGAGACCTTCCCCTGGTCGAGGCTCCGTTACGCGCATACCCAGGCGCTACGTGCCCGCCTCGTCGAGCAGGGCCTCGCTCCCGCCACGGTGGCGCGGCACCTCGCGGCGTTGCGCGGCGTTCTGCGCGAGGCGTGGCAGCTCGGCCAGCTCTCGACCGACGACTACACGCGCGCCGCCGCCGTGAAGGGCCCGCGTGGGTCGCGACTGCTGCGAGGGCGCGCCCTCAACGCGCGCGAGGTCACTGCGCTGTTTGCTGCGTGTGATGACACGCGGCCTGCGGGCGCGCGCGACCGCGCCATGCTCGCGCTGCTGTACGGCGGCGGCCTGCGGCGTGCGGAGGTCGCGGCCCTCACCCTGGCCGATGTCGAGGGTGATGCCGACGCGGTGCGTGTTCGCGGCAAGGGCGATCGCGAGCGCCGCGTGCCCCTGCCTGGCGGCGCGAGGCGCGCCGTGCTCGCGTGGTTGACAACGCGTGGCAAGACCCCGGGGCCGCTCCTACGGGCCGTGCGTGGCCGCGCGGTGCTCGACGGGGGTATGGGCGCGCAGTCTGTGTTCGAGGCGCTCGCGCGGCTCGCGCGGCGTGCCGGCGTGAGGGCGTTGTCACCGCACGACCTGAGGCGCACCTACGTCAGCGACCTTCTCGACGCGGGTGCCGACATCGCAACGGTGCAGCGGCTCGCTGGGCACGCTCTGGTCACGACGACGGCGCGCTATGACCGACGCGGTGACGCTGCGGCCGAGCGAACCGCTGACCTGCTCCGCGTGCCCTTCTGAGGCCGCCTCCGCGTCGCCCAAGAGCGTGATTGGCTGCGCGCGGGTCGGCGATCAACCACACTCGGCGCGGTAGTGCGGTGCGCCGCATGAACTCCGATCACCTCCACGGTGCATTCGCTTGGGACGAGAATCTCCGTGGCCTCAACCTCCGCAGCGCCAGCCTCCAACCTCACCGGCGTCCGCTTCGACGCCTACACGCAATGGACCGCGGGCTACACCTCGCCGCCGGGCACCGCCCGTCAGTTCCGCGGGCTGTATTCGTCCGGACATCTGCATCGGCGCCACGGCCACTACGACGTTCCCCGCCCCCCAACGGCGACCTCGTGCGCCTTCAACGAAACGGGCCGACCTTCACTCGGCCGTTGTACTCCGTCGCTCGCGGGGCAAGATCCGCCGCAAGGGGCCCGTCGTCGCCATGGAGTTCACCGAAGCGCAACGAGAGGCCATCGCGTACCGCGGCGGCCACCTTCAGATTCTGGCCTGCGCCGGCTCGGGCAAGACCGAGGTCGTCGCGCGTCGCATCGCCGACCTGCTCGACCCGCAGCGACCCGATCCGCTCGCGCCGCGCAACATCGTGGCGTTCACCTTCACCGAGCGCGGTGCCAGCGAGCTCAAGGCGCGCATCGTTCGGCGCGTGCGCGAGACCCACGGCGCCGTCCACGGCCTCGCCGAGATGTTCGTCGGCACCATCCACGCGTTCTGCGGTCGCCTCCTGCAAGACGAGGTGCCCGAGTACCTGCGCTACGAGGTCCTCGACGAGGCGCGGCAGCTCATGCTGGTGCTACGCGAGCCGCAGGCGTCGGGCTTTGCCCTCGCGCGCACGGCCGACGGCGGCGAGCTCGTCGCTCCCAACGACGTGCGCCGCTACCTCAGCGCGCTCGACGTGCTCCGTCAGGCCGAGGTCGATCACGCGCAGCTCGGTGATGTGCCCATCGCCGACGCCCTCGAGCGGTACCGCGCGCTCCTACGGCGCGAGTGGTTCCTCGACTACACGGGCCAGCTCGAGGCGGCGCTCGATGTGTTGCGTCGCAACATCGACGCCGGGCAGCGCCTCGCGTCGCGCGTGCGGCACGTCGTCGTCGACGAGTATCAAGACACCAACGCGTTGCAAGAGGAGGTCGTGCGCGCGCTCGCCGACTTCGGCGCCACGCTCACCGTCGTAGGCGACGACGACCAGACCATCTTTCAATGGAACGGCGCCGACGTGCAGAACATCCTCGGCTTCGCCGAGCGATACCCCAACGTGCGACAGGTGCGCCTCGAGGAGAACTTCCGCTCGAGCAGCCCCATTGTGTCGTTCGCGAGAGACTTCGTCGGGCGCGTCGAGCGAAGGCTCCCGAAGGCGATGAAGCCCACCGACGCGCAGCCGGCGGCGACGGGCGACCTCGCCGCGCTCGCGTTCACCGGCGAGTGGGACGAGGCCCGCTTCATCGCGCGCAAGATCAAGGAACTCTACGGCCTTGCGTTCACCGAGGGCGGGCGCACGCGCGGAATGACCTGGTCCGACATCGCGATCCTCTTCCGCGGCGGCATCCAGTGGGGTGGGCGTGCGATCCTGCGCGTGCTCGACGAGCACGAGATTCCGTACGTGGTCACCGGGGTGAAGACCCTCTTCGACCGCGCCGAGGTGCGCGCCGCGGCCGCCCTCTTCGGCTACCTGCGCGGCGACGAGTACGTCACAGCGCCCGACCTGCGCGACCTCTGGCAGCGCGCCGCGCTGGGGCTCACGAGTGAGTCCATCGACCGCATGCTCGCGCTCCTCGCCGACCTTCGCTCAACCCTGCGTGCGAGCGACCCGGCCGATCGGAGTCGTTGGGCGTCGCTCGGGCTGCAACGCCTCTACCTCGCCGCGCTCGAGGCGCTCGGGCTCCGCGAGGCGCTCGTTCCCAACGGCGTCGGCGAGGAGGCGTTCTACAACCTCGGGCGCTTCAGCCGCGTGCTCGGCGACTTCGAATCGCTGCACGCGCAGCGCGCGCTGATCGAACGCGTCGAGGCCTTTCACGCGTACGCCGTCACGGCCGCGCTGCGCGAGCACGAGGAGGGGCTGCAGTCGTCGGAGTTCGCCAGCGTCGACGCCGTGCGCATCACGACCGTGCATCGCGCGAAAGGGCTCCAGTGGCCCGCGGTGTTTCTGCCCGGGCTCGGCGAGGGGCGCTTTCCCGCGGCGGCGCGCGACACGTCGCTCTGGCAGCTCGTGCCGCGCGCGGCGGTGCGAGCTCCCGAGCGCTACGAGAGCAACGACGACGACGAGCGTCGCCTGTTCTACGTCGCCGTCACGCGCGCCCAGCGCTACCTCTTCGCGTCGTGGGCGAAGGGGCGCAGCGGCCGGCCCGCGCGCGCGAGCGCCTACTTCGACGCCTTCGCGGCCTACGAAGGCGTCGCATCGCGAGACGTGTCGCTTCGCGGGCGCGGTCGCGCCGAGCCGAAGCCGCGCGCGGGGACGTCCGAGCTCCGGCTCACGTTCAGCGTCATCAAGCCGATGCTCGAGTGCCCCTACCGCTTCAAGCTCGAAGGGGTGTTCGGCTTTCGCGCGCCGCTCGAAGAGGCGCAGGGCGTCGGAAAGTGCCTCCACGACGCCCTCGCCGAGGTGCATCGCCGCGCGGTCGAGGGCGACGTCGTGGGCCCCGAGCTCGTGCCGCGGCTCCTGCATCGACACCTGCATCTGCCCTTCGCGACGCCTGCGATGGTCGACCGCACGCGGGCGATCGCGGGCGCCATTCTTACGCGGTACATCACCGAGAACGCGTCGCGCCTCGCCAACGTCGAGCTCGTCGAGAAGCCCATCGAGGTGGTGATGGACGACGACGTGATCGTGCACGGTCGCATCGACCTCGTAGTGCGCAACGACGACCGCGCGGTGTCGATCGTCGACCTCAAGAGCAACCGACGGGCGCAATCCGAGGCGCTCAGCGAGACGCAGCTCGGGCTCTACGCGCTCGGCTACGAGTCGCTCACGGGGAGCCTCCCGCAGCGCACCGAGATCTGGGAGCTCGACGACCTCACGGAGCACGTGGCCCCCGTCGACGAGGCCGTGGTCGCGGGTCTTCGATCGCTCGTGCGCGACGTGGCGCGGCGCATTCGAAGCGGCGACTTCGCACCGAACGCGGAGCCCGTGCGTTGCGCCGCGTGCGCCGCGCGGGGGCTGTGCGGTTCGCGCGCCGACGTCGAGCGCACCGCGTGATCGGGGCTCAGCCTCGGAGCGCGTCGCGCGCGCCCTCGGGGTCGGTGAGCACCTCGGCGAGGTAGGCGTTCAACAACCCGGGCGGGAGGCAGGGCTGGAACTTCGAGAGGCGCAGGTGTGAGAACGCATCGGCGACGCC
>CAISKJ010001418.1 GCA_903885885.1 uncultured delta proteobacterium | reverse complement strand
CCGACCCGAGCGCGACGCCCCCGAGCGCGCGGGCCACCCGCCGCTGTAGGGCCCCGAGTGCAGCGCGAAAGACCGCGATGTGCGCGCGCCGCGACGCGGGGAGCGCGCCCGCACGGGACACGGTGCGCGAGGACGAGGGCTGCGAGGCGCGCACGATCAGCGGTCCTTCAGGCAACGGAGCCCCATCCCGCACCCGAAGCGGCCGGGCCAGCACACGGCGCCCGCGCGGTCCGTCGCCCGGCACTGGCCCGCCACGCAGTCGAGCCTGCGACCGAGGGCGACCCCGCACTCGTTTCCGGCGGAGCACGCGCTGCCCTCCGCCTGGTCACGGACGCAGCGCCGCGTGTTCGTCGAGCAGTGGAGCCCGGCCTGACACGACTCGGTGCTGCACGCGCCTCCTTCGGCGACCCGCGCGACGCAGACGTTCGACCCGTCGGTGCGCGCGTCGCACCCGAGCGAGGCGCCGCACGCGGACGACAGGTCCTCCGTCGCGATCCCGCACGTGCCCCCGGCGCGCGGGACCACGCACGTGTGCGAAGTGAGCTCGCAGACGAGCCCGGCGGGGCAGTTCCAGTGCATGAACCCTTCGCAGGACTGCCCCTGCGTCGGGATGGCACGGCACACCGACGTGGCCGCGTTGGTGTACGCGCACACCTCGAGCGGGCGGCACATCACGTCCGGCGAGCACGCGCGGCCGGTCGAGCGCGTCGTGCGGCAGTTTCCCGTGTCGCGACCGGCCTCGCTGCACGTGGTCGCCATGCACGCTCCGCCGTTGGAGTACGTCGTGTGACACGCGTATCCCGCCACGCAATCGTGCGGGTCTCCGCAGGTCTCTCCGGCGCGCGCGAGGGGGGCGCACCGGCCTTCGACGCAGCGCAGCCCGTCGGCGCACTCGTCCGCGCCGAGGCACGCTCCGCCGAGCGCGACCGGCGCCGCGCAGTGAGAGGTCCAGCGTGCCTCGGAGATCGGGCCGCACCCCACAAAACAAACCACGGACACGACCCCAAGGACGGCGGTCCGCCACGAACGATTCCGAGTGCTCATCACGGTGCCCGTAGGGGTACCTCATCCCGCGCGCGCTGACCACCGCCGCCACCTCGGGCGGATAGGGCCTCCAATGGCCCCATCGTGAAGGCCCGATAGCCCCCCCTGCGCCATCACCCACGCGTAACGGATGCTCTGCCCACGCTCGCGGTACGACTCCCCCTTCGCTGTCGTGAGCGACGACGCGCCACCACGAGCGCAGCACCGACCGCGAGGAGCGCCAGCGCATCACCACCGCGCCCCCTCGCACCGGGAACGTTGCAGTTGCAGCCCCCGCCGCCGCGGTAGACCGCCGTGGGCGCGAGTCCGCCATCGAGCGTGCCGAGGTCGCTCGACACATCGACGACGCTCGCATCGACGACGCTCGCATCGACGACGCTCACATCGGGCCCCGCGTCGGGCCGCGGAACCACCATGCACACGCCGCGCGACACGTCGCACACCGCGCCCTCGCCGGGGCAGTTCGACGCCGCCGACATCGAGGGCAGTGCCGGGTTCGTGCGCGCCGCGCCAGCCTCGCGCGGGTCGCTGTCAGCCAGGCAGTCGTTGTCGCTGTCGAGGTCGAGAAAATCAGGGCGATCGTCGCTGCCACCACCATCGCTGTTCGCGGGCATCGCGCCGTCGGCGCCGCGCTCGACCGCGTCGGGCACGGTGTCGCCGTCGCTGTCGCGGTCGAGCCACGCGGGAATCCCGTCGGCGTCGCCCGGCGTCATCGCTTCGAGCGTGCGCTCGACGCGCGTCGGAAGGCCGTCGCCGTCGTCGTCGGCGTCGAGAAAGTCGGGGGCGGTGTCGCTCGTCCCCTCGCCCATGGGCACGCTCGCGTCGCTGTTGCGAGGCATCGACGCGCCGCCTGCGCCGAGCTCGTCGCGCGTCGGAAGGCCGTCGCCGTCGTCGTCGTCGTCGCGCGCGTCGATCATGCCGTCCATGTCGGTGTCGCGCGTCATGAACGCGGGGCCCGCGCCGAGCTCGTCGCCGTCACGCACGCCGTCCATGTCGGTGTCGGCGTTCATCGGATCGGTGCCGATGCGACGCTCGACCATGTCGGGCACGCCGTCTCCGTCGGCGTCTCCGTCGGCCGCGCACGTTCCGGTCGCGCGGATGCACAGTGGCGTGGGGTCGGCGCAGTTCGCGTTCGCGTCGGCCGAGGGCCGCGTCGCGTCGGTGCGCGCCGCGCCCGCCTCGCGGGGGTCGCTGTCAGGCAGGCAGTCGTTGTCGCTGTCGCCGTCGAGAAAATCCGCGCGATCGGTGAGGCCGCCCATGTCGGTGTTCACGGGCATCGTTCCGTCGGGGCCGCGCTCGACCGCGTCGGGCACGCCGTCGCCGTCGCTGTCGCGGTCGATGTGGGCGGGGAGCGCGTCTGCGTCACCCGGCGTCGACGCCTCGAGCGAGCGCTCGACGCGCGTGGGGATGCCGTCGCCGTCGTCGTCGGTGTCGAGGTAGTCGGGCGCGGCGTCGCTCGTTCCTTCGCCCGTGGGCACGGTCGCGTCGCTGTTGCGCGGCATCGCCCCGCCGCCCGCGCCGAGCTCGTCGCGCGTCGGAACGCCGTCGCCGTCGTCGTCGGTGTCGAGGTAGTCGGGCGTCGTGTCGGAGGTTCCGTCGGCGCCTCCCGTCATCGCGTCGGTGTTGCGCGGCATCGAGGCGCCGCCGGCGCCGAGCTCGTTGCGCGTGAGCACGCCGTCGCCGTCGTCGTCGTCGTCGCGCGCGTCGAGGGTGCCGTCCATGTCGCTGTCGCGCGTCGTGTACGTGGGGCCGAGGCCCACCTCCGCGCCGTCACGAATGCCGTCTCCGTCGGAGTCGGGGTTCATGGGGTCGGTGCCGATCGCGCGCTCGACGCGGTCGGGGAGCCCGTCCATGTCGGTGTCGGTCTCGGCCGAGCACACGCCCGTCGCGCGGTTGCACACGGGCGTCGGAAAGGCGCAGTTGCTGTCGGCCATTGCGCTCGGCAACGCGGCGTTGGTGCGCGCCGAGCCGGCCTCTCGCGGATCGCGGTCGAGCACGCAGTCGTTGTCGCTGTCGAGGTCGAGAAAGTCTGCGCGGTCGCTCGTTCCGCCCATGTCGCTGTTGGCGGGCGTGGCGCCATCTGCGCCGCGCTCGACGGCGTCGGGCACCGTGTCGCCGTCGCTGTCGAGGTCGAGAAAGGCCGCGATCATGTCGCTGTCACCCGGCGTCGCGCCTTCGAGCGTGCGCTCGACGCGCGTCGGAATGCCGTCGCCGTCGTCGTCGGCGTCGAGAAAGTCGGGCGCGGTGTCGCTCGTCCCTTCGCCCGACGGAACGCTCGCATCGCTGTTGCGCGCGGTCGCGTTCGTGGTGGTGACGGTGATGTCGGCGTCGTTGCGATCGAACGCGGCGAGGAGCCCGTCGCGGTCGCCATCGGCCGCGGTGTCGGGGAGCCCGTTGCCGTCGCGATCGAGCCCGCCGTTGCCGCTCTCTTCGATGTCGAAGACGCCGTCGCCGTCGGCGTCGAGGTCGAGGTGATTCGCGATGCCGTCGCCGTCGACGTCGAGCGCGCGAGGGAGCGCGTCGCAGAAGCCATCCGCGGGCGTGGTGTCGGTGCAGGTGACGAAGTTCGGGTCGCGAAAGTCGGGCACGCCGTCGAAGTCGGTGTCGCGCGAGAGGTCGCGCCCCATCGCGTCGGGCACCTCGGTCACGTCGAGGATGCCGTCGTTGTCAGCGTCCGCGTCGAGACCGTCTTCGACGCCGTCGCGGTCACTGTCTTCGATCACGGTCGCGAAGGCCGACACCTGCGTGGGGAGCCCGAGCTGGCCGGTGCATCCGGTCGAGAGGGCGAGGCCGAGGCGGGTGTAGCGCGCGGCAGCGCCCGCGGCGTTGGGGTCGTCGACGACGCTGAGGTAGTGGCGGCCGCTGGCGTCGGTGTTGTTGATGCACGCGCCGTAGATGCGCCCGTCGATGCCGAGGGCGAGCGCGCCGACGTAGGTTCCCGCGGCCTGACCGAGGTTGGTGACGGTGTAGGAAGCGGTCGAGAGGTCGACCTGGTACATGCGCCCCGGCGTGTCGCCCGCGCCGCCGGTGTCGTCGGTGAGGTAGAGCTTCGTGCTGTCGGGCGAGTAGGCCGCGCCGTACGCCGACGACGAGCCCGCGACGGGAATCACCACGGGCGTTCCCACCGTGCCCGTCGCCGCATCGAAGGGGTAGCGGCGCACGTTGGGAGCCATCCACACCGAGAACTCGCGGCCGTTGGGGGCGACGGCGAGGCCGTTCCACGCGGAGGAGGCGACGGTGGCGCCCATGGTGAGCGCGGCGCCGACGCCGGTGCTCGTCACGGGGATCACGATCACGGCGCTGGTCGACGTCGAGATGAGCCAGTAGTCGCGGCGGTTGGTGTGCGGAACGGCGACGAGCGTCTCGTTGGTGACGGCGCTCCCGGTGATGATCGTCGGCGTGCCGACCTGCACGCCGGGCGCGGTGCGCATGTCGAAGACCGTGTACGAGATGGGCCCGGTGCTCCCGCTCGGAGAGTTGCCGAAGACGTAGTAACGCCCCGGTTGCGCGGGCACCGGAACGATCACGCCCGAGTGGATGCTCGAGGGATTGCCGCCGAGCGCGGAGGACGAGATGCGCGCGTCGGCGCCGTTCCACGCGGTGATGCCGTCGGTGTAGAGCAGCAGGGAGCCCGTGAGGGGATCGCTGAAGGTCGCGACGCCCTCCCCCGCGGCGATGTTGGGGTTGAGCGAGGGCGTGGGGCGGGCGCGCAGGTCCGCGGGATTCCAGCTCACGCGACAGCGCGTGCCGAAGACCCAGTTCGCCGAGTGGAGCGACTGCGCGGCCGCCCATGTCGGGGCGAGCGCGAGCGCGAGCGCGACCGTGAACGCCCATCTCATTCGCAGCATAAGTTCAATGCCTCCAGAGGCGCGACAGTACCCTCGATCGCACGCCGGACGGGATGCGACATCGTTCCGCACTGGCCCCGCATTCAGGGCCGTCGAGCGGCGTTCGCGCGGGAGCACCCCGGCCGCTTCGTCGCGCGCGTGGCCGAGCGCGTGGGCGGCAACCGTCGTGGCCGGATTTACGCGGAATCGGATGGCCGTCTACACGCTTCTTCCGCCGTTGTTCGACCGGTCGGACAAACCGTGATCTTCGAAGATTCAAGGTGTTTGCTGAGGGGGCACCCCCCGACAGGGTAGATCGACGCCCCCCGAAGGCGCAGGCGGGCGCGCTGGAGGGCTTCAACCTGCACGCGAGCATGGGTGATCGGTGCGCGCGACGTCGAGGGCCGCGAGCGGCTGCTGCGCTACGTGGCGCGGCCGATGGTGGTGGGCGAGCGGGTGAGCGAGGTCGTCGACGGGCGCATCGCGTAGCGGCGGTCGATCCCCGGTGGGCGCGGCGAGACCCACCGCATCGACGGAGCACAGGGGCGCGAGCGCGACGAGAAGCCCGTTGGCGCGAAGTCATCGGGGCGCATCGACTGGGCCACGCTGATGCAGCGCATGTGGGGCTGGGACGTGCTCGCGTGCCCGATGATGCGACGGGCGCATGAGGTTCATCGCCGTCATGCCACGCGCGGAGAGCCGGTGGCCGAGGGGCGTTGCAGTCGATCACGACAGCGAAGGGGGGAGTCGTACCGCGAGCGTGGACAGATTACCCGTTACGCGTGGGTGATGGCGCAGGGGGGCTATCGGGCCTTCACGATGGGGGCGATTGGAGACCCTATCCGCGTGAACTTTGCGCTTGACCATCGCGCGCGCTGGCGGCTGTTTCGACCCACCCATGTCATCCGCGGTACGGTCTCCGGGCGCGCTGCGTCCCTCGGCGGCGCTGAGCTTCGAGGTCGCGGGGCGCGACCGTCTCCTCGCACGGAGCTCGCTCTCCCGGCGGGCCGTTGCGCTCGACGGCACGGGGGCCCTCGAGGTGATTCTCGCCTTCGCCGGCGGTGCCACGGAGGACGAGGCCCACGCCCGATTGACCGCGTCGTGGCAGGTGTCGCGGGAGGCGCTCGCGGCCGCGGTCGAGCCCCTCCTGCGGGAGGGGCTGCTCGTCCCCATGGAGGGGGCGGCGACGCCTGGTTCCGGCGGTTTCGCCGACCTCGACGAGCACGTCGCGATGCTCGGCGACGCGGTTCGCGTCCGCGCGTACGCCGAGGCCCTGCGACTCCGCGCGCCCGGTCGGCGGGTGCTCGACCTCGGCTGCGGCACCGGCATCCTCGCGGTGATCGCCGCGCGCGCCGGGGCCCGGGAGGTGATCGCCGTCGAGGAGACCGCGGTCGCCGCGCTGGCCCGGCGCGTGGTGGACGCGAACGGCCTGGGCGATCGCATCGCAGTGGTCGCCGCGAACAGCCGCGACCTCACCCTCGAGGCGCCTGTCGACCTCGTGGTGCACGAACTCTTCGGCTTCGATCCGCTCGCGGAGAACGTCGTCCCGGTCATCGAAGACGCCCGCGCGCGCCTGTTGCGCGCCGGCGGCGGCTTCGTCCCCTCCGCCGTCGCGCTGCGGGCGGCGGCGGTCACCGCCTGCCCCACCGACGCGGCGACCCGGCGGGCGATCGCCGTCGGGCGCCGTCACGGGGTCGACCTCACCGCGCTCCTCCCCGCGCTCCGCGACGGGTCGATGCGTCGCGTGCGACGGACCATCGCCGATCGCAACCTCGTGACCACCGCGGAGACGGTCTGGTCCTGGGATTTCGAACGCGGCGAAGGGGGCTTCGACGCCGCGGTCCTGCGGGCGACGCGGGCGGCCGCGGTCCGCGGCCTGGCCCTGTGGTTCGAGGCGACGCTCGCGCCCGGCGTGACCCTGACGACGCACCCCGCGGGCCCACCCACGCACTGGGGGTGGGGCTTCGTCGAACTGCCGATGACGCGGGTCGTCGCGGGTGAAGCGCTCCCGGTCGCCGCGGCGGTCGAAGTCCGCGAGGGCCGGGAGCAGGTCGTCGTCCGGCGGACTACTTCCTGAGGCCGGCCTTGACGCCGGTGCGGACGGTCATCGCCACCTGCAGATCACGCACCACGGGTGCGAACTTCGGCGTGGTGATCGGGGTCGTGGCGGTCGCGGGCTTAAAAGATCGGTCTTCCATACGGGGCCTCCAGAGGGGAATGCTCAAAGCGAGCGTCGCACGATAACCCCGTGGGGCCGGTCGGCGCCACCATGTGATCGCATCCCCTCGCCGTGACTCGGGCGCGCGGGGCGGCGGCGACCTCGCTCACGACAGCGAAGGGGGGGTGTAGACGCTGCGGGCCATTGGAGGCCCTATCCGCCCGGGCGGGCGCACCCCCGCGACGGCGCACAGCCGCTGAAGTGAGCCAGCGTGGCGAGCGCGGCGTGGACGCGCTGAAAGGCTGTAGATCAATCTCTCCCGTCGTGGGACGAACGATCCACGGCGCCATGCGGCGTCGCCTCACCTCACCGCACATTCAGTGCGGTATCGGCGAGTCTCCTTGCCGGGCTCGCGGCTCGATCGACCCCCTCGGTCCGAGATTGGTCTACAGCCTTTGAGGCCGTTGGACTACCTATCCCCACCTCGGAGCAAGATGGCCGATGGCGACGATCGGTCGACGTTGGGGTCGTAGCCGCTGCACCGGAACCAGCGCTGTGATGTCATCGCGGCGGATCGACGAGAGGGCGTGAGGGGCCGTGCCGACGGGCCGCGGGTACGCTTACTGCGCCGTAAGCGAGCGCCATACCACGGAAATGAAGGCCTCTGGAGCGTCGAAACGTGCACGCCTCACGCGGGCTGGCGCCGCCGGAGCACGCGCGTCGCCCACGCCCGCACGGCGGTTTTGCCCCAAGGCCGAAACCGGACGGTCGTGTCGCCGCGGAACAGACGCGGCAAGGAGCACCGTCATGTTGAAGTCGAAGCGTCGCTCGAGCACGGGGCTGCGGCCCTCATGCGCGGGCAAGGTAACCTTCACGATGCTCGACCACGACGTCGTCGCCGTCGGCCCCACCACGACGCGGTCATCGTGCGGAGGTTTAGCTACGGTGCGGCGAAGAAGGCCCACGCCAGCGAGGCGATGTCGACGGGATGGTTGGTCCCGTTGCTGTAGACGTGTCCCATCCCGTTGACGACGAGCGCCTCGAAGCGCAGGGGCGCCGTGCCCGCGTAGGTGAAGCGAAGCGTGTCGATCCCGCGGATCGTTGCGGCCATCGTGGTCGGCGCCCCCGCGAGCCCGAGGCTCGACTGCCAGCCGGCGAAGCGCGCTGCCGTCGTAGGCTCGCTGAGGAGTGCGGGGCCAAAGGGGAGGGCCCGGAGATTGTCGCTCGGATCGGCGATGATCCCCGTGCGCGCGAGGCTCGGACCATCGAGCGTTCCCAACGAAAGGAGCACCGGCCGCGCCGGTGTGGGGCGCGCGGGGCTGAGGAGAAAGCCCGCGGCGATGTGCGCCGCAGCGAAGCGGTTGGCGTCTTCGACGATGAGCCGCGCGGCCATGTTGCCGCCGTTCGAAAAACCCGAGACGTAGACCTTCGTGCGATCGATGCCCCCGCTCGCGACGAGGGCATCGACCAGGGCTGCGATGAAGGTCATGTCGTCGGCGAGGGTCTCCGTGTCGACCGCGGCGCGCTGCGCGCCCGGGAGCGCGGCGAGCTGCGCGGCGCTGCAGAGCGGTTGCTCCGTCGAGCCGAGCTTGCCGTCGGCCCACTTCGCCGTGACGCTCGACTCGTCGGCGTCAAACACGCCGTCGAAGTCGGTGTCTTCACGGAAGCAGTGCTGGAGCGCAGAAGGGAACACGGCGACGAAGCCCTCGGCGTCGGCGCGGGCGCGCCACCCGCTGCTCGCGGAGAAGGCATCGCCGGAGCCGCCCGTTCCATGGAGCACCACAACGAGCGGGCGCTGCCCCGAGAGGCCGGCGGGCACATGCAGCGATGCGCGGCGTACCGAGCCGCCGCTCGAAACGCTCAGCGACCGGTCGCCGGGTACCAGCGCGACGCTGGCGTCGGGGCCGAGCGTTGCGGCATCGGTCTGTCGGTCGGCGCGACCGCTCGAGCCGCACGAGAACAGGAGCGCCGCCAGAGTGCACCACAAGGAGGGCTTCATGAACGCTATAGAAAGAGAATCTCATGCGTCGCGTCAACATGCCCGTGAGCCCCACCCCGGGTCGGAGCGAGGCATTACCTCGCTACGTAGCGCGGCCGATGGTGGTGGGCGAGCGTGTGAGCGAGCTCGCGGACGGGCGCGTCGCGTGGCGGCTGAAGGTACCCGGTGGGCGCGGCGAGACCCACCGCATCGACGGAGCCGATGGAGTTCATGGCGCGGCTGGCGGCGCGGGTGCCGCCGCCGCGGAGGCCGTTGCTGCGGTACCACGGCGTGTTCGCGCCGCACTCGCCGTGGAGAGGCGTCGT
>CAISKJ010001417.1 GCA_903885885.1 uncultured delta proteobacterium | reverse complement strand
GGGCGCCCCGGGAGCTGCGCCGACCTCAGCGCCGACACCGCCAACTGCGGCGCGTGCGGCAACACCTGCGCGAGCGGGCAGTCGTGCGCGATGGGGGCCTGCGTGTGCCCCGCGGGGCAGACCGTGTGCGGCGGGCGATGCGTGAGCACGCGCACCGACTCGCTCCACTGCGGCGTGTGCGGCAACGCGTGCTCGGGCGGGCTCGTGTGCCGGTCGGGCGTGTGCCGCACGCCGGGGCCGTCGAACGACGACTGCGAGTCGCCCGCGGTGCTCGACTTCTCGATGCCCGCGCTCACCGTGGCGGGCACGACCACCAACGCGATCAACAGCGCCAACTCGTGCGCGGGCGCGCCCGACGTCTTCTATCAGTTTACGCTCACGCGCCGCGAGGTGGTGTATGTCGACACCTTCGGCACCGGGTGGAACACGTACGTCGGCCTCCAGCGGCCGGGGTGTGGCGAGAGCGCGACGGCGTGCTCCGACGACGCGTGCGGCACCCTGCAGACGCAGTTTACCGAGACCCTCGACGCGGGCACGTACCTCATCGTCGTAGACCAGTTCAACGCCACGGGCGGCGACTTCACGCTGCACGTGCAGCACGCGCCGGTGGGCAACGGCCCCGTCGCGGCGCTCGATCTCAGCACGGGCGTGCGGCGGCTCATGGGCACCACCGCGGGGACCGGCACTGTCACATCGGCGTGCTGCTCCGACGGCCCCGAGAACCTGTACGTCGCCACCACGTGTCCGAGCTTCGCCGAGGTGGGCTTTCGCGCGAGCACCTGCGGCCTGGCGACCTTCGACACGACGCTCAATTTCTTCAGCGGCAACCGCGTCGCCGGGGGCGGGCGGCGTGTGCGACGGCGACACGTGCGGCCAGCAGTCGGTGGCCGCGGGGCGCGTACCGGGCGGGGCGGGGCTCCACGCGCTCTACGTCGACGGCTGCGGCGGCGGACGCGGCGACTACGGCGTCGACCTCGTGATCGGCGACTGCCCCGCGGGCCAGTCGCGGTGCGGCGTCGCGTGCGTCGACCTCGCGAGCGATCGGAGCAACTGCGGCGCGTGCGGCAACGCGTGCAGCACCACCGCGTGCGTCGGCGGTGTGTGCGTGACGCCCTCGGGGTCGGCGACGTTCAGCGTGCCGGGGCCGGCGAGCTTCGTGGTGCCTGCGGGCGTCACCGAGGTGAGCGTCGTCGTGGTGGGCGGCGGCGGAGCGGGCGTCGCGGGCACCGCCAACAGCGGCGGCGGCGGCGGCGGCGGGCTCTGCTACGTGAACAACTACGCCGTGACGCCGGGCGCGACGATCCCCGTCGTGGTGGGCGCGGGCGGCGGCGCGATGGCGTCGGGCGGGAGCTCCAGCTTCGGGGGCTCGCTCGTGGCGTACGGCGGCGGCGGCACGGCCTCGGCGGCCGCGGGCGTGGGCGGTCGCGGCACGGGCGGCACCTGCTTCGCGGGCGGCAACGGCGGGGCCTTCACGGGCGGCGGCGCGCCGTACCACGCCGGCGGCGGCGG
>CAISKJ010001416.1 GCA_903885885.1 uncultured delta proteobacterium | reverse complement strand
GGTCTGCCATGTCGAACGAGAACGACGTCACCGCCGTGCGCCGCGCGGCCGCGCTGGCCCCCGGATCGCCGCGGTAGATCGCTTCGAACACGACGTAGCCGCGCCACGCCATGAGCGCCGCGTCGGGCGCCGTCTGCACGATCTCACGGCGCCCGCAGCTCTTCGTGAGGCGCAGCACCGCATGCACCGGCGTGACGCCCGTGGGCCCCACCGCGATGCGCTCATTCAGATGCTGCGCCACGTAGGCCGTGTCGTCGACGAGGATCACCAGCGCGTCGGCGTACTCGCCGGTATCGCCGCCGCGCGCGATTTGAATCGTGTAGGTCCCCTGATGCCACTCGCCGCCGAAGAAGTCGGGTTGCATCGTGTAGCCTGGGTCGTTGAGCGCGCAGGCCAGCACCATGAGCCTGCCGCGCACCTCGCCCGCGCCGTCGCCCACGCTGCATGACACCGCGAGGGCCGCGGCGACGACGCCAAAGGAGCGCATCACAGCTCGCATCGCACCACCACGGCCTCGCCCACGACGACGGCCGTCGCGCCCTGACACACCGCGAGCTCGACGCGCCCCGACGACCCGACCAGCGCCACGCGCTCGCCGCGCGCCACCGCCGCGTAGCTCACACGAAGCGGGCCCGCGAAGGCCTCGGGCTCGACCACCGCCGCGCGCGCAGCATCGACACCAGCGGGGAGCCGCACGCTCGTCACAGCATTGCCATAGCGGTCGCGCGCGATCACCACCCCGCGAGCATACCGCAGCGTCCCCACCGCTTCGAAGGCCGCATCGTCGGGCATCGCCCATCGCGCCGCGCGCGCGTGCCGCGGGCCCAGGAGCCTCGGGTCGGCCCCGGCGGCGAGCAGAGCCGCCGCGGGCGCGAACACCTCGCGGCCGTCGAACGTTGTCACCCCATCGCGCGGCGCCACGCGCTCGATGCGCCACACGGGTACAGCCTCGGGGTCGCGAAGGGGGATCACGCCGTTGTCGGGGCCCACGCACCACCGGCCGTCGACGCGAGCCGCGAGCCGCGCGCGGCGGGAGCCGACGCCCGGATCGACGACCACGACCAGCGCCGCGCCCGCGGGGAGCTCACGCAGGGCGCGCTCGACCACGAGCGCCGCGCCCGCCACGTCGTAGGGGGCGAGGTCGTGCGTGACGTCGATCACGCGCGCCGACGGCACCGCACGCGCGACGGCGAGGTGCATCTCGGCGACGTAGCTGTCGTCGCGCCCGAAGTCGGTCACGAACGCGACGAGCGGCGCGCTCATCGAATGAAGGCCCCGCCGACGACGCGGTCGCCGTCGTACATCACGGCAGCCTGTCCGGGCGCGACGCCGCGCTGGGGCTCGGCGAGCGCGAGCACGGCGCGGTCGCCCTCGACGCGCTCGACGCGCGCGCCCACGCCCGGGTGCCGATAGCGAATGCGCACCGTCACGTCGCGCGGGGGTTCGGCGGCGAGCCAGCGCACACCCTCGAGCTGCAGCGACGAGGAGAGGGCCTCGTCGGCCGTGCCCACGATCACCGCAGCGCGCTCGGGCACGATGCGCAGCACGTAGCGGGGCGCTCCCCCAGCGCCGATGCCGCGCCGCTGGCCCACGGTGAACGCGTGAACGCCGCGGTGCTCGCCCACCACGGCGCCGTCGGGCGTCTCGATCGTGCCGCTCGCCGCGGGCGCGCTCGCATGTCGCTCGACGAACGACGCGTAGTTGTCGCCCTCGACGAAGCACAGGTCCGTCGAGTCGGGCTTCGACGCGACGCTCAAGCCGCCGCGCTCG
>CAISKJ010001415.1 GCA_903885885.1 uncultured delta proteobacterium | reverse complement strand
TCCATCGCGGGCAAGAAGCCGCTCGGCACGCGCGGCGCGAGCGCGACGCACAGCGCCACCGACGCGACGAGCATCGCGAGGCCCACCCAGCGACGGCGCGCTCCCCACTCGGCGAGGCGCGCGTAGAAGCGGTCGAGCGCCGACGCGCGCACCTCGCCCACGCGGCGCTTGAACAGCCACGCGGCCACCGCGGGGACCGCCGTGAGCGACACCACCAGCGACAGCATTACGGCCGCCGAGAGGGTGCCCGCGAGCGCGCCGAAGAAGCGCCCCACCACCCCGTCGACGGCCGCCAGCGGAACGAACACCACCACCGTCGTCGCCGTGGTTCCGATCACCGCGGCCGCGAGCTCGTCGGTGCCTCGCCGCGCAGCCTCGTGCGGGTCGAGGCCCTCGTCGAGGTGCCGCGCGATGGCCTCTACGACGATGATCGCGTCGTCGATGACGAGGCCCACCGCCACGGCCATGCCGCCCAGCGACATGATGTTGAGACTCTGCTTGAAGGCCCACATCACGAGGAAGGTGGCCGCGAGCACCACGGGCACCACGGCCGCCGCCACGAGGCCCGCGCGCACGTTGCGGAGCGACAGCCCGAGCACCACGAGACACAGGAGCACCCCGAGCGCGATGGCGTCGCGCACGCTCGCCACGCTCTCTTCGACGAGCGTCGCCTGGTCGTACACGGGCGTGAGCGTGACGCCCCGCGGCAGGGCCCGCGCCACGTCGCGCGCGGCGAGGCGCACGGCGTCGACGACGGCGGCGGTGCTCGCCCCCTCGGCGCGCGACACCGAGATGAGCACCGTCTCGCCGCCCGGGCCGCCGACGCCGCTCTGTCGGTCGGGGTGTCCGTCGAGCACGCGGGCCACGCTTGCCAGGGCGATCGACGCGCCGTTGGGGCCCTCGGCGATGGGCACCGCGGCGAGGTCGGCGAGGTCGCGCGGCTCCGCCGACACCATCGCCGCAGCGCTCTGCGAAGGGAGCTCGAGACGCCCCGCGGCGGCCAGCGTGAGCCGCTCGCGGAGCCGTCGCGCCACATCGCCGGGTCGCAGATGGAGGCCCGCGACGCGCTCGGGGTCGAGCAGCACCTCGACCTCGCGGAGGTCGCCGCCGAGCACGCGCACGGCGCCGACGCCCGAGACGCGCGCGAGCGCAGGGCGCACCACGTAGTCGGCCACGTCGCGCAGATCGCGCGCATCGACGCGCCCCGTGAGGTTGAAGGTCACCACGGGAAAGGCGATGGGCGTGAGGCGCTCGGCCTCGAACTCGAGCCCCGCGGGCAGCGCGTTGCGCGTGGTCGCCACCTGCGATTGCACGAACTGCAGCGCCTGCCCCATGTCGGTGCCGGGGGCGAAGGTGATCGACACCTCGCACGCGCCGCGCAGGGTGCGCGCATACACGCGCTGCACGCCGGGCGTGGTGGCGAGGCTCTGCTCGAGCGGGCGCGTGATGGTGCTCTGAAACACGTCGGGCGGCGTGTCGCCCCCGCGCGCCACCACCACAATGCGCGGAAAGTCGACCTCGGGATAGATCCCCGCCGCGAGGCGCGTGGAGGCATACACGCCCCCGAGCGCGGCGAGCATCACCGCGAGCAGCACGAACGCGCGCTGCCGTATCGCCCACGCGCCGATGCTCACGGGTGCGGCTCCTGCAGTTCTGCATCTTCTTCGAGGCCCGCGGGCTGATCGACCACGATCACCTCGCCCGCCGCGAGGCCCTCCACCACTCGCACGCGACCCTCGTCGGTGCCGCCGAGGTGAACCTCGCGCACCTTCGCCTTGTGCTCGACGCAGAGCACCACCTCGGCCTCGTCGCCGTCGCGCGCGCGCAGCGCCGCCAGCGGCACCGTGATCGCGTCGGCCCGCTCCGAGATCACCACCGCGCCCGCGCCCGTGAGCCCCACCGGCAGCGCGCGCGCCACGTCGGGGCGCAGCCACACGGTGCCGATGCCCGTGATGGCATCGACGGCGATCGACACGCGCTCCACGTGGGCGGCCCACGGCGACGCGTCGGACGCGCCCACGGTGAGCATGGCGTGTTGGCCGTGTTGCATCACGGCGAGGTCGTCGGCCACCACGTTGGCCGCGAAGGCCACCGCGTCGGGCGCGCCCACCTCGACGACGGGCGTGGCGGGCGTGCCGTCGACGAGGTCGCCCGCGCCGCGGAGCACGCGTAGCACGACGCCCGTCATGGGTGCCACGAGCCGCGCGCGCGCCAGCGAGCGACGCACCGCCGAGGCGGCACCCACGCGCTGCGAGAGCGCTCCGCGGGCCTGCGCGGCGCGCACGCGGGCGTCGTCGAGCTCCTGCTGCGAGGCCACGCCGCGGGTCACGAGGCCCGTGAGGCGCGCCACGGTGGCCTCGGCGGCGCTCAACTCGAGG
>CAISKJ010001414.1 GCA_903885885.1 uncultured delta proteobacterium | reverse complement strand
GGTGAGCGCCACGAGCCAGCCCGCGAGGGCCGCGAACATCCACACCGAGGGCGCGCGCGGCGCCTCGTCGACGACGGGCGCAGGGGCGGGCGCAACGACGGGGGCGGGCGCGGGCGCGGGCGCGGTGGGGGCCTGCGCGGTCTTGAGCCCGAGCGCGCTCGGGCGCGCCGACACCGTGGCCATCGACACATCCGACGGCGACGCGGGCATTCCATCACCGGGCGTGATGGCAGGAAAGCCCCCCGACATGCCCGCCGGGAGTCGCCCCGTTGGGGCCCGCGAGGCGCCGAGGGCGGCCACGGCGGCGGCCGTCACGTCGTCGCCCGCTGGCGCGTGGGGGTCGGCGCCGAGGTGCTCCCAGCGGTCTTCGATGGACTGGCCGTCGAGGCTCAGGGCCACGAGGCGCGCGAGGTCGTCGGGGCCCACGCTCCAGCCGTTGGCGAGCATCACCTCGTCGAGGGCGTCGCGCATGGCGCGGGCCGAGGGCCAGCGGTCGTTCATGTCGCGCGCGAGGCCGCGCATCACCACCGCCGAGAGGTTCGCGGGGTAGTCGGCGATGCGCGTCGTGGGCGGGGGAACCGTGTCGTTCACGATGGCGCGGTACAGCTCCGGCGCGCTCTGCCCGCGAAAGAGCCGCCGGCTCCCCGTCGAGGTCTCGTAGAGCATCACGGCGAGCGAGAAGAGGTCGGCGCGCGCGTCGATGTCGGCGCCCGCGTTCCACTGCTCGGGGGCCATGTAGCCGAACTTGCCCTTGATCTGCGCGCCCTGCGTTCGCCCCGCGCGGGTCTCGGCGCGCGCGATGCCAAAATCGACGACCTTCACCACGCCCGACACGTCGATGAGCACGTTCTGCGGCGACACGTCACGGTGCACGAGCCGCAGCGGAAGACCCTCGGCGTTGACGGCCTCGTGGGCGTGCGCGAGCCCCTCGAGCGCGTCGCGCGCGATGCGCGTCGCGAGCGCAATGGGGATCGAGCGCTTACGCGTCGCGAGGTTCTGCATGATGGTGGCGAGCGAGAGGCCGCGCACCAGCTCCATCGCGAGGTACAGCCGCCGGGCCTCTTCGCCGACCTCGTACACCTGCACCAGGTTGGGGTGCTTGAACTCCGCGGCCACCATGGCCTCGCGCAGAAACATCCGCACGTGGTCTTCGTCGCCCGACACCTCGCTGCGCAGCACCTTGAGCGCCACGTTCTTCGCGAAGCCAAAGGCCCCGACGTGCCGCGCGAGGTACACGTCGGCCATGCCCCCCGAGGCGATGCGACGCTCGAGTACGTAGCGACCGAGCTTGAGGCTCGCGGCGACCGGTGACTCCGCGCTCACGCGCCGACTCTACGCCCCTCTCGCGCGGCGGTGAACCCTCGCCGTGACGCATCGTGTCGCGGGAGACAACCCGTATCGTGCGCTGGTTTCGCGCGGGCCTCGCGCGCGTGACGCGCCCGCGCGGTGCGGGCTCCGACGGTCAGCGGTCGCCGGTCGCGTCGCTCGAGGCGTCGCTCGAGGCGTCGCCGCCGTCGACCTGCGCGTCGCGGTCGTAGTCGCACACGCTGCTGGGGCAGGGCGACGGCGCCCCGTAGCACGCGTGGAGCGTCGCGCTGGCGGCCATCGCGAGCAGCACGCCCGCGCCCACGCGGCGCCACGAGGCGTCGCGCTCGCCCCGCATCGACGCCCCGCAGAACGGACAGCTCGACGCGCCCTCGCGCACGTGGCGCGAACACCCGATACACACGCACAGCGACTCGCTCATCGTGGGTTTTTCTATCACGACAAGCGCGGTAAAGGCTCCAACGATTTCGTCAGAGAACGCGCCGGGGGCGGGCACCCACGACCTTCGCCGCGGGCGACCCGCACCCTGTTACTGCCTGGAGAACTTCATGGATCAACGCTTCTTGCTGCGCGCGCCGGGACTCACACTCATGGTCGCCGCGCTCGCCTCGTGCGACGGCGACGGCGTCACGGCCACGCCCGACGCCGCGCCCGCGGCCGACGTCGCGGTCGACGCCAACGACGCCGCGCCGCCGTCCGACATCGCCCCGCTGCCCGACGCGCCTCCGCCCGACGCGCCGCCTCCGCCCGATGCGCCGCCCCCGCCCGCCGATGCGCAGCCCGCGGCCGACGCCGCGCTCG
>CAISKJ010001413.1 GCA_903885885.1 uncultured delta proteobacterium | reverse complement strand
GTCACGGTTCGCAGCGGCGCTGGAGGCGGCCGCGCCGCGCGCGAGCGAGTCGCGGCCCGACGTGCTGGTGTAGGCCAGCGAGGCCGACGTAAGCATGAAGAGCGTGGCGCACACCGCCGTGGCCTTGGCGAGGAAGCCGCCCGCGCCGCGGCCGCCGAAGACGGTCTGCGAGGCGGCGCCCGAGAGCACGCCCATGCCGCCCGCTCGACCCGACTGGAGGAGCACAACGCCGACAAGGAACAGGCAGACGAACACGTGAACGATCGTGAGAAACGTGGTCATGACAGCTCTCGGAGGGCCCCTTAACCGGCGGCCTGGATGATGCGCGCGAAGCCCGCTGCGTCGAGGGAGGCGCCCCCGACCAGCACGCCGTCGACGTCGGGCTGGGCGAGGAGCTCGGCGGCGTTGTCGGGCTTGACGCTGCCACCATAGAGAATACGAACCGTGTCGGCCACCTCGCCGTAGCGGTCGCGAATGCGGTCGCGCAAGAAGGCGTGCGCGCTCTGGGCGTCCGACGACTTCGCCGTGCGCCCCGTACCGATGGCCCACACGGGCTCGTAGGCGAGCACCAAACCCGTGAGGAGCGCCGTCGCTTCCTGCGCGTCGAGCGAGGCCGTCATCGCGTCGAGCTGGCGGCGCAGCACGTCGTAGGTGACGCCGCCCTCGCGCTCGGCGAGCGTCTCGCCGAGGCACGCGATGGGCGCGAGGCCGTGCTTGCGCAGGGCGAAGAGCTTCTTCTGCACCGAGGCGTCGGTCTCGCCGAAGAGCTGGCGCCGCTCCGAGTGGCCCACGAGGCTCCACGCGCAGCCCACATCTTTGAGCATCGGCGCCGAGATTTCGCCCGTGAACGCGCCCTGCTCTTCGAAGTACACGTTCTGCCCGGCGACCGTGACCCGCGTGCCCACGAGGGCCTGCGCCACGGCCTGCAGCGCCGTGAACACCGGCGCCACGACCACCTCGGTGCGCGGCCCGATGCGGCTCGTGTCCGCCACGGCGCGCGCGAGCGCGACCGACTCGGACACGGTGCGGTGCATCTTCCAGTTGCCCGCGATGAGGGGCTTGCGCGACGGGTTCACGCGCGCAGCGCCTCGACGCCGGGGAGCTTGCGGCCCTCGATGAGCTCGAGGCTCGCGCCGCCGCCCGTCGACACGTGCGAGAAGCGATCGGCGAGGCCCGCCTGGTGCACCGCCGCGACCGAGTCGCCGCCGCCCACCACCGAGAACGCCGCGGCCTCGGCGATGGCCCGCGCCACGCCGAGGGTGCCAGCCGCGAAGGGCGCCTTCTCGAAGAGGCCCATGGGGCCGTTCCAGAAGATGCTCTTGGCGCCCAGGAGCTTGTCGCGGAAGGCCGCCACGGAGGCGGGCCCGATGTCGAGCGCCATGCCGTTCACGCCCACCGAGTCGAGGCCGACGACCTCGCCCGCCGTCGCGTCGAGGCTCGTGGCCACCACGAGGTCGGTCGGCAGCACGAGCTGCACGCGCTTCTCTCGCGCGCGGTCGACGAGGGTGCGCGCGAGCGGGAGCTTGTCGGCCTCGACGAGCGACTTGCCCAGGTCGCGCCCGAGCGCGGCGAGAAAGGTGTTGGCCATCGCGCCGCCGATGAGGAGCGCGTCGACCTTGCTCATGAGGGCCTCGATGACGGCGATCTTGTCGCTCACCTTGGCGCCGCCGAGCACGGCCACGTAGGGGTGCTTCGGATCGTTGACGAGGGCCCCGAGGGCCTTGAGCTCCTTCAACAGAAGGAAGCCCGCGCCGCGCGCGGCCACCATGCGGGGCAGCGCGTCGACGCTCGCGTGGGCGCGGTGCACGGCGCCGAACGCGTCGTCGACGTACACGTCGCAGAGCTGCGCGAGCTCGGCCGCGAAGGTGGCGTCGTTGGCCTCTTCGCCCGCGTGGAAGCGGAGGTTCTCGAGGAGCGCGACGCGCCCGTCGCGCAGGTCGTTGACCACCTTGCGCGCGCCGTCGCCGACGCACTCGTCGGTGAGCATCACGTCCATCGACAGGAGCTCCGCGAGGCGCTCGCCCGCGGGCGCCAGCGTGTACTTCATGTCGCGGCCCTTCTTGGGCCGGCCGAGGTGCGACGCCAGCACGACGCGCGCGCCCTTGTCGAGCAGGTGCTTGATGGTGGGCAGCGCCTCGCGCACGCGCGTGTCGTCGCTCACCTTGCCGTCGGGCGTGAGGGGCACGTTGAAATCGACGCGCACGAACACCCGCCGCGAGGCGACGTCGAGCTGATCGACCGACGTGATCTTGTCGAGGATGGCGCTCATCTCAGCCCTCGCGCGAGGCCATGTGCTTCATGACGTCGAGCATGCGCACGGAGAAGCCCCACTCGTTGTCGTACCAGCTGCTCACCGACACGTAGTCGCCGTCGATCACCTGCGTGAGGCCCGAGTCGACGGTGCTCGACGCGGGGTTGCCCACGTAGTCGATCGACACGAGGGGCTCGGCCGACACGTCGAGCACGCCCTTGAGCGCGCCCTCGGCGGCCGCGCGGAGGGCGGCGTTGACCTCGTCCTTCGTGGTCTTGCGGGCCACGACGGCGTTGAGAATGACCATCGACACGTCGGCCGTGGGCACGCGCACCGCGAAGCCGTCGAGCTTGCCCTTGAGCGCCGGGAGCACGAGGCCCACCGCGCGGGCGGCCCCCGTGCTCGTGGGGATCATGCTCACGGCCGCCGAGCGGGCGCGGCGCAGGTCTTTGTGGGGGAAGTCGAGAATCACCTGGTCGTTGGTGTAGCTGTGCACCGTGGTCATCTGCCCCTTCACGATGCCGAAGCTGTCGTGGAGGACCTTCGCCATGGGGGCGAGGCAGTTGGTGGTGCACGACGCGTTCGACACGATGCGGTGCTTCGCGGGGTCGTAGTCGTGGTGGTTCACCCCGTACACGAGGGTGAGGATCTCGGTGTCGTTCTCGCCCTTGGTGGGGGCGCTGAGGAGCACGCGCCTGGCGCCCGCCTCGAGGTGCTTGCCGCAGCCCGCCGCGTCGGTGAACTTGCCCGTGCACTCGAGCACCACGTCGACGTCGAGGGCCTTCCACGGGAGCTTCGTGGGATCCTTCTCGGCGAAGATCTTGATCTCGTCGCCGTTGACCGAGATGCCGCCCTCGATGAGCTTCACGTCGGCGTCGAAGCGGCCGTGCACCGAGTCGTGCTTGAGCAGGTGCGCGAGCGTCTTGGCGTCGGTGAGGTCGTTGATGGCGACGATGTCGAGGTCTTTCGCGCCGCTCTTCACGAGCGCGCGAAGCACGCAGCGACCGATGCGTCCGAACCCGTTGATTGCGATCTTACGAGCCATCGTTTTCTCCTCAGGCCAATGCGCCAATGCCCATGCATCGGGCGTTTCGGGGGGCGGACCCTACGTCCACCCGCCTCGAAAGGCAACGGGCTGCCATTGAGAGCAGTCAGGGCCCGCTGGCAAGTGCCACCGTGACGAAGCCGGTGCCTCCCACGAGGGCCCCGGCGCTCCAGGCGCCGCCCACGAGCCGGGCGTGCATCACCCGCCCCGCGCCGTCGAGAAACGCGGTCTCGGCCGTCGCCCCGGGGGCCCCCGGCGCCACCGCGGGGACCCCCGTGATCCCCACGGCCACGCGCACCGGCGCCGCCCACCCGCCGCTCGCGTAGAGGGCCGCGTAGAGGTTTCCGTCGGTGCCCCGGAAGGCCAGGGCGGCCTGCGCGTCGCCGACGCGCGCGAGCGACACGCGCGCGGTCGAAAGGCACATCGGCACCGCGGCGGGCGCCGACCACGTGCCGCCCGCGCGGAGCGACGCGCGGAGCTGCCCGCCGGGGGCGTTCCACACGGCGAGCACGGTGGTGCCCGTGAGGTTGACCGCCGCGGGGGAGACGTTCGCATCGAAGCCCGCGGCGGCCTCGATGCGCTGGTCGCCGCCCCACGCGCCGCCCGCCCGCGAGCGCGCGTAGAGCTCGTTGGCGAGGCCGCGCGAGAACACCATGAGGGGGTTGTCGCCGTCGGCCGCGAGCGCCGCCGCGCGCGCCCCCGACGCGCCCGTCGCCTCGGCCGGAGGCGCCCACGCGGCGCCGTCGTACGCGGCGAAATACTGATTGAAATCGAAGCCGTGGAACACCGCCCACACGCCCGTAGGCGAGGCCGCGAGGGCGGGCTGGGCCTGCGTGGTCACGGTGGGGCCGATGTCGGCGAAGGGCGCCCACGCGCCCGCGCGCCACACGGTGAAGCGCAATCGGTTGTCGTTCACGTCGCCGAGCACGGTGTGGCGCACGAGCCCGACGGCCTCGCCCGCGCGCGTGACGGCCACCGCCACGCCCTCGACGGTGCGCTCGGCGAGGGGGGTCGTGCTCCACGCGCGGGCCGTGGCATCGAAGGCCCCCGCGAGCACGCTGGCGCTGCCGCCCGCGAGCACCACGAGGGCGGGGCACACGCGGCACGCTCCGCCGCAGTCGACGCCCGTCTCGGCGCCGTTGCGCACGCCGTCGGCGCACGAGGCGAGCTGGCACCGCCCGGCGTCGCAGACGCCCGAGGCGCAGTCGCTCCCGCCCACGCACTCGACGCAGGCGCCGGCGCCGTTGCAGAGCATCGCCCCGGTGCCGCAGCCGCGCCCGACGGGCGTCGGCGGATTGCTCGCGACGCCCGACGCGCACACGTCGAGGGTGCAGGGGTTTCCATCGACGGGGAGGTCTCCGTCGTCGGGGAGCTGCGTGACGCCCCCTGCCCCGTCGCACGCCGCGCGGCGGCAGTCGCGGGCCGTCTGCGCGGCGATCGCGGCGCCCGAGGTCGCGTTCACGAAGCCGCACACGCCGCCCACGCAGGTGCGTCGGCGGCACTCGGTGTCGACGCCCGGGCACACCACGCCGCAGGCCCCGCAGTGCGCGACCGTCGTCTGCGTGTTGACGCACGCCCCGGCGCACAGCGCGAGCGCGCCGCAGCCGTTGTCGGCGGGCGCGTCGGGCGGGGCATCGACGGTCACATCGCGCGCGTCGGGCGCATCGAGCACGTCGGAGACGTCGGGCACGGCGGGCACATCGCGAACGTCGGGCACATCGGGCACATCGCGCGCGTCGGGCACATCGAGCGCATCGAAGACGTCGGGCACATCGCGAACGTCGGGTACGTCGGGCACATCGCGAACGTCGGGCGCGTCGAGCACATCGCGAACGTCGGGCGCGTCGAGCACATCGGGCACGTCGGGCGCATCGCGAACATCCATGGCGTCGGGCGCGTCGAGCACGTCGGACGCATCGCGTACGTCGGGCGCGTCGGGCACACCGGGCACGTCGGGCGCGTCGAGGGCCGTGGGCGTGTCGGGCGCGGCGCTCTCTTCGATCGCGTCATCGAGGGGCGCGGCGCTGTCGAGCAACGAGTCGTTCGTCGACGAGCACGCGGCCAGGGCGAGCGCCGTCACGCTCGCGGCACGCACGATCCAGGGGTGTCGCATGGCGCGCGGAGGCTACCTCCGCAACGACCGCCGCAGCAACGCGTCAGCGCGCCGCGCGGATGCGCGAGAGCAGCGCGCGCACGGTGGTGGAGAGGCCGTCGGGGTCGAGGGCGGCCTCGAGCTTGCGCGACTGCGCGGCGCGGGCCCACGCCGCGTCGCGGCCCTGCGCGTCGAGGTCGTGCCACGCGGGGTGCGAGCGCACGGCGCCGTACGCGTCGCGCTCGCGCCAGGCGCCCGCGACGGCCTCGAGGAGCGCGTCGACGTCGGGGTCGCTCATCGCCACTCGGCCTCCC
>CAISKJ010001412.1 GCA_903885885.1 uncultured delta proteobacterium | reverse complement strand
TCGACGCGCTCGACGCCGCGAAGGCGCTCGATCCCGCGGGCGACGACGCGCCGGCCGTACGCGCGGCGCGCCAGCGCGCCCACGACGCGATCGAGCGCGAGCACCGCGCGCCGGCCCCCGTCGGCGACGGCTTCGATCCTCGTACCTTCGGCGTTGTGGGCACGGGTGCCAACGACTCGGGCGACATGTCCCCGGAGTGGTACGCGGCCCGTCGCCGACGCCGCGCCCGGGGCGACGCGGGCGCTCCGAACGACGCGCGCTGACTGCGCCCGCACGCACCGCTCCGCCGTCACAAATCGTCGCGCGGCACGTCACGTTTCGCGGCCCTCCCTCGATGACCCTCCGACGCCGCTCGAGCACCGCCCGAAGTGGGCGGCGCGTCGACGTCATCGACCCGGAGGGACCCATGCGACGCACCCCGCGCCTCGCACGCATCATCGCGTGCGCCACGCTCGCGCTCTGCCCTTGCGCAGAGGCACAGACGCTCGAACGCATCGCGCAGCCGCGCGCGCAGGGCTACGTGATTCGCCCGCGCGACCGCTCGGCCCCGCTGCCCGTCACGGTGTTTCTGCACGGCCTCTGCGGCGACCCTGCCCACGCGTGCCCGCGCTTTCGTGACGGCGTCGACGATCGCTCGTGGCTCCTGTGCCCCAGCGCGCCGCAGCGCTGCGAGGGTGGCGGCGCGAGCTGGAACCCCAGCGGCCCCGCCTCGTCGGCCTCGATCGGACGCGCGGTGGATGCCGTCGAGCGCCTCGCGCCCGGCGAGGTCGATCGCGCGGCGCCGGGCGTGCTCATCGGCTTCTCGCAGGGCGCCTACATCGCCGAGCGCGTGGCGCGCAGCGCGCCCGGGCGGTGGCGGGGCGTGGCCTTCGTGGGCGCGTTCATTCACGTCGGCCGCGCGCGCCTCGAGGCGATGGGCGTACGCCGCGTGGTGCTCGCCGCGGGGCGCTACGACATGACCCGCCGCGCGCTCGAAGAGACCGCGCAGAACCTCGCGCGCGAAGGCTTTCCGGTGCGCTTCGTCGACCTCGGCGCGGTGGGGCACACCTACGTCCCCTCGCGGCGCGTGGCCGGTTGGCGCGACGCGCTCGCGTGGCTCGAAGAGGCGTACTGAACCGCGACGCGCGCGTTACGCTCCGTCGCATGGAGTCGATCTTCGACAGCCCCGAGTTCTCCTCGACGATGTTCTACCCGCAGCGCCGCGTCACGCGCACGCCGCCCGGTGCGCGCGACCTCACCGTCGACGTGAGCGACGGCGCGCGCCTGCACCTTCGGATGCACCACCGCGAGGGCACCGTTGCCACGGTGCTGCTCTTTCACGGCAACGGCGAGGTGGTGAGCGACTACGACGACGCCGCGGCCGACTACGCCGCCGCGGGCGCCGACCTCGCAGTGGTCGACTACCGCGGCTACGGCGCGAGCAGCGGGCGCCCTACGCTCCGCGCGTGCCTCGTCGACGCTCACGCCGTGCTCGCGACCGCGCTCGACGCGACGCAGGGTCGCCCCCTCATCGTGATGGGGCGCTCGCTCGGAAGCGCCTGCGCCGCCGAGCTCTGTCAGACCGCGCGCCCCGCGGTGCAGGGCTACCTCTTCGAGAGCGGCATCGCCGACGTGTACGGGGTGATTCGTCGCCGCGGCATCACGCTCGAAGGGCCCCTCGACGCGCGCGACCTCGCGGTGTTCAGCCCGCTGCACAAGTTCGCGCGATGTACGACGCCGACGCTCGTACTGCACGGGGCCGACGACACGCTCATCCCCGCGAGCGAGGCGCGCACGACCTTCGAAGCGCTCGCATCAACCGAGAAGAAGCTGGTGCTCATTCCAGGGCGCGGGCACAACGATCTGTCGATGCACCCGCTCTATTGGCAGGCGATGGCGCGCTTCATCGAGGCTCAGTCGTAGCGCTCGGTGTGAATGCGATCGCGCGTAAAGCCGAGGTCTTCTTTCAGCACGCGCCGCACCTCTTTGATCATCGCGCTGAGGCCGCACACGTACACGTCGCAGTCGCCGCCGAGGTCGCGCACGAGGCCCGGCACGTGGCTCTGCACGTAGCCCGCGCGACCGCCGTGGAGCTCGTCGGCGCGCGAGAGCGTGGGCTCGAAGCGAAAGCCCGCACCGCGCGCGGCGAGGGCGCGAAACTCGTCGGCGTACAGCACGTCGCTCTCTGTGCGCACGCCGAACAGGAGCGCGAAGGGCACCGCCGCGGCGCCGTCGCGAAGCGCGCCCTGGAGCATCGCGCGCATCGGCGCGACCCCCGTGCCCGTCGCCACGAGGAGCACCGGGCGCGGCAGCGTCGAGGGTAGCGTGAAGAAGCCCGTCGCCTCGCTCATGGCGAGCGTCGCGCCCGGCTGGGCGGCGTGGAGCCACGTGCTGCCGGGCCCCCCCTCGACGCGCGTGACGGCGAGGTCGAAGCAGCCGTCGCTGCGGGGCGCCGACGCGATGGAGTACGAGCGCGGGAGGGGATCACCCTCGGCGCGCGGAATCTTGAGCGAGACCCACTGGCCGGGCGTGAACGCGAAGCCCTCGCCGGGGTCGAGGGTGAGCTCTCGCACGTCGGACGAGAGCATGCGGGCGGCGCGGAGTGTGGCGGTGCGGAGCACGATCGGCGGGGGGCGCGTCGGCGCGCGGCGCTCAGGCGTTGAAGAACGCGTCGGCCCACGACTCGGGAAGGTCGCGCGCGTCGGCGATGCGCTCGAGCTTGCCGTGGAGGCTGTGCAGCGAGCCCTCGGCCGACTCGTGCCAGGCCTCGACGCGGGCCATGTGGCGACCGAGGTCGGCGAGCGCGTCGGAGCGGGCCGCGAGGGCGCCGTTGCCCAGCTTGAGGCCCGCGCGGAGCGTCTCGAGGTGCGCCGCGAGCGCCGTCGGGACGTCGTCGCCGCCGCGGTCGAGCGCGTGCACGATGAGGGTCACCTCGGGAACCTCGGAGTCGAGGCCCATGGCGATCACGTCCTCGTGGGGCTCGGCGAAGAAGCGGCCGTAGAGGGGGTTCGACGTGTCGCCCTTCACGGCCTCGACGAGGTCGTGCGCGAAGGCCGAGAGCGCCGCGTCGAGGGTCACGTCGGCCACGCGAACGTGGGCCGAGGCTCGGATGACCGCGCGCTCGAGGCGCTGCCCCTCGGACTCGATGTTCTCCCAGTCGTTGAGGAGCGACGCGGCGCGCGCGGCGAGCTTCGCGAGCTCGGCGTCGCCAGGCAGCGCAGACAGCGCTTCGACGGTGAACGCGACGTTGTCAGCGGTGACGTCGTGGTGTGCGTGGGCTCGGCTCATGCTCATGGCTCCGGACTCTCGTGAGGGGTGTGCAGCGCGGGCGGCGGACGGTATCGCACCGCGCCGTCGACGCGATCAGAAACGAACGAGGATGGTCTGCCCCGGGGGCACCGTCGTGGGCCTGCGCGCGGTCTCTTGCCCACGCAGACACCCGATCTCGTGCGTGCCCGCGCTCACGGGGTGGTGCATCAGCGGCGCAGGGCCGACGCGGGCACCGTCAACGAAGACGATGCAGTTCTGCCCGCCCACGGTGACGAAGCCTCCGGCGGGGGCGGGTGCCGGGGGTGCAGGGCGCGCGATCGGGGCGCGCGCTGCCATCGGCGCCGGGGGAACGGGCGCGCGCACGACGCGGGGCACATCGACGGCGACCGCGGCGTCGACGGGCGCGCTGCGGGGCGGCACAACGAGCGGCGGAGGCACCGGCACCGGCGGGAGCGGTACGAGCGCCGGGAGCGACACGGCCTGATCGCGCTCAGGGCGCAGCCGAAACTCGAGCGGGCGGAAGCCGTCGGCCACGATGCGCACGTGCACTTCGGCGGCGCGTCGCGGCACCTGCACCGCCGCCGGGCGCTCGATGCGCACGCCGTCGATGAACACGCGGGCGCTCGGGGCGAGTCCGAGAAACTGCACGCGTACGACGTTGGAGGCCTGCGTCGGCGGGCGCGTGAGCTGATAGACGAAGTAGGTGGTGGTGCCCGTGATGAGCGCCGTGACCAGCGCGAGCCCCACGAGGAGCGCCGGGTGCGGCGCCGTGGGCGCGGCGACCGCGGCCTCGTCGGGGAGCGTGCCCGAGGCCCCGCGCGTCGAGGTGTAGCTGCCCGCCGCGGGGCGCACGAGCGAGCGGTCGAGGGGACGCACCGAGGTCGGCGCCGCATCCGAGGCGTTCGCGTCGTCTTCGAAGCGCACCATGCCCGGAAACACCGCGGCGGGCTCGAGCGACTCGGCCTCGCGCATGGTGATCGAGTCGACGGCGCGCACCGCGCTCGGCGCGCTCGCGGCCTGCGCCGAGGGCCACTCGCGCGTGCGCTCTTCGAAGAGGGCGTTCTCGGCGAGGCCGACCGCGGGGTGGCTCACCACGTAGGCGCGCAGGCTCGCGAGCATCTCGCCCGCGTCGGCGAAGCGGCGGTTGCGATCCTTCTGGAGGCAACAATCAATGAGGTCGGAGAGGCCGCGGTCGACGCCGTACGTGGTGGCCGGCAGGTGCGCCTCGGTGACCACGGCGACGATCTGCGTGTTGAAGTTGTCGCCGTCGAAGGGGAGGTGCCCCGAGAGGCACTCGTAGAGCACGACACCGAGGGCCCAGAGGTCGGCGCGCGGGTCGATGGGCTCGCCCTTGGCCTGCTCGGGGGACATGTAGTGGGGCGTGCCGACGGTGGTGTTGATCTGCGTGATCGACCCCATGAAGGCCTTCTCGGGGTTGATGGCCTTCGAGATGCCGAAGTCGACGATCTTCACGTGCGCGTCGCCCGCGGTGCCCTTCGTGAGAAAGATGTTCTCGGGCTTGATGTCGCGGTGCACGATCTCTTCAGCGTGCGCGACGGCGAGGGCCTGGAGCACCTGCGCGGTCACGATGATGGCGTCGCGCGGCTCCATGCGACCGTACTTCACGAGGTACGTGGAGAGGTCGGTGCCGCGCAGCAGCTCGAGCACGATGAAGAGCGAGCCGTCGGCGGGGTCTTGCCCCATCTCGATGAACTCGACGATGTTCGGGTGCTTCACGCGCCCGGCGTTGGCGCCCTCGTTCAGGAAACGCTTCACGTTCTCCTGATTGAGCTGATTCTCCGGGTGCATGATCTTGATCGCCACCCGGCGCTTCGACGGCGTGTGCTCGGCCTCGTAGACGATGCCCATCCCGCCGCGCCCAAGGACGCGCAGCAGACGGTACCTCCCGGCGACGGTCGTCCCGAGCCTCCCCTGTTCCGTCGCCGTGGCCGCCACCCGTTACGTCCCTCGCAAAAAATCGAACATCGCGCGCTCTAGAAAACCGCGCGGAGCATACAGCAGCCCTTCGGTCGCCGTCACCTCTCGTGAGAGGTAACGATGGGAATCGACCGTCGCCGTGGGTCGCGACTATGCTGCCCGCGCTGAATGCGTCTGGCGACGTCGCCGTCAACCCGCGCGCATTCGAGAAGGAGCCATCGAATCCATGCGAAACGTTTCCCTTGCCATCGTGCCGTTCATCGTGTTCGCCACGGGTTGCACCGTCACCACGACGGGCGCGCAACCCGTCGTCTATCCCACGCAGACCACGGTGACCGCGCAGCCGACGGCGGTTCCTGTGGGCCAGCCCGTCTACGGTCAAGCGACGGTTCCCGTGGGTCAACCCGTGTACGGCCAGCCCGCTGCGGGTGTTCCCGTGGGTCAGCCCGTGTACGGTCAAGCGACGGTTCCCGTGGGTCAGCCCGTGTACGGCCAGCCCGCTGCGGGTGTTCCCGTAGGTCAGCCCGTGTACGGCCAGCCCGCTGCGGGTGTTCCCGTAGGTCAGCCCGTGTACGGTCAGCCCGTGTACGGCCAGCCCTCGGTGGGCGTGTCCGTCTCGGGGGGCGGGGTCGGAGGCGCCCCTGTCGCCGCGCCTCCGCCTGGTGGCGTGATCGTGGGCGCGCCCGTGGGGCAGCCCAATGGTACGATCGTCGTCACCGGGCCGGGGACGCCCGTCGCACGACCGATGCCCGGCGGCACGATGGTCGTCACGGGGCAAGGGACGCCCGTCGCGCAACCGATGCCCGGTGGTACGATGGTCGTCACGGGGCAAGGGACGCCCGTCGCGCAACCGATGCCCGGTGGTACGATGGTCGTCACGGGGCAAGGGACGCCTGTCGCGCGACCGATGCCCGGCGGCACGATGGTGGTCACCGGGCCGGGCACGCCCATCGCGCAGCCGATGCCCGGCGGTACGATGGTCGTCACGGGCCAGGGCACGCCGGTCCCCGCGGGCACGCCCGGCGGTACGATGGTGGTGACCAGTCCGGGGACGCCCGTCGCCCAGGGGAGCAGCACGGGGATTGGCCCGATCATCAACCCTCCCATCTACCGTCGCCCGCGCGAGGCGCCCGTCCAGCAGATTCCCGCACCGCCTGCCGCCCGCTGAATTGGCCGTAGGGCCTGCGACGCGACCCGCGCGTTGCTCAACATTCGAGCCCGCGCCCCCCTTCTCTTTGGCGCCTTCGTCGGCGATGATCGCGCCATCATGACAAACCCTGATGGCGATACGGTCGAAGTGCTCATCGTCGAAGACGACGATCTCGTGATGAATGTGATCGAGCGCACGCTTCGCCACGCGGGGTACGTGGTCAACCGTGCGGCCAACGCGACCGAAGGGCTCGCGCTGTTCGGCGCCAACGCCTCGACGCTTCGCGCGGTGTACCTCGACCTGTCGCTCCCCGACTTGCCGGGCGCAGAGGTGCTCTCACGCCTGCGCGCGAGCGCGCCCACCATGCCCATCGTGCTCTCGTCGGGCTTCGACGCCCGCGGCATCAACAACGCGACGCTCGCCTCGGCGACCGTATTTCTTCAGAAGCCCTTTCGCGGGGGCGAGCTCCTCGACGCCATGCGCAAGGCGCTCGGCCGCTGAGCGCGGCGCCCTACGAAAGACCGTACTCTTCGAGCTTGTTGTAGAGCGTTCGGCGGCTCACACCGAGAATGCGGGCGGCCACCGTGCGGTTGTCGTTGGCCCGCTGGAGCGCCGTGATCAGCGCCTCGCGCTCGGTCTCGCGCCGCTGCGCGTCGAGGGTCTTGCGCGAGCCGTCGGCGCCCGGGGGCACCGAGGGCGCGGGCGGCGTCGAGGGCGCGACGGCAGGCGTCGAGGGGCGCGCCGCCGCTTCGAACGCCGGGTGCCGCGCGAGCTCGCGATCGACGTCGGCGCGGGTGAGCCGCGACGCGGGGGCCAGCACCACGAGGCGCTCGATGAAGTTCTGCAACTGCCGCACGTTGCCGCGCCATGGCTGCTCGCGCAGCGCGGTGAGGGCGTCGTCGTCGAGGCTCGCGTCGGGGCGACCGTTGGCGGCGCCGAGCGCCGCGCAGAAGTGCCGCGCGAGGGCGTCGATGTCGCCGAGCCGCGCGCGCAGCGGTGGCATCCACGCGGGCACCACGTTGAGGCGGTAGAAGAGGTCTTCGCGAAACTCGCCGCGGGCGACCAGGTCCTCGAGCGGGCGATGCGTGGCGGCCACGAAGCGCACGTCGGCCTTCACCGTCTGGGTGCCTCCGAGGCGTTCGAACTCCTTCTCCTGGAGCACGCGGAGCAGCTTCACCTGCATGGTCGGTGTGAGCTCGCCGATCTCGTCGAGAAACAGCGTGCCGCCTTGCGCGAGCTCGACGCGCCCGGGCTTGCGCACCGTCGCGCCCGTGAAGGCACCCTTCTCGTACCCGAAGAGCTCGCTCTCGAGCAGGTTGTCGGGGAGGGCCGCGCAGTGCAACGCCACGAAGGGACCGGCGCGCCGCGGCGACGACGCGTGGACGAAGCGCGCCGCGAGCTCCTTGCCCGTGCCCGACTCGCCGCGGATGAGCACCGTGGCGTTGCCCTGAGCCGCGCGCTGCAAGAGCGCTCGCACCTCGCGCATGGGCTCCGAGGTGCCCACGAAGCCGCCGGGTGAGGGCACCTCGCTCGGGGGCGGCGCCTCGGCCGACGAAGCCGCCACGGAGGCTAGCGCCTTGCGAATCGTGAAGAGAATCTGCGCGCGCTCGAAGGGCTTCGTCACGAAGTCCGCGGCGCCCTTCTTCATGGCCTCGACGGCCACGTCGACGGTGCCGTGGGCCGTCATCATGATCACCGGAATGTCGGGCCATCGCGCCCGCGTGTGCTGCAGCAGCTCCATGCCGCTCATGCCCAGCATGCGCAGGTCGGTCACGATCACGTCGATCGCCTCGCGCGCGAGCACGTCGAGGGCGAGCTCGCCCGACGTCACGTGCCTGGCGCTGATGCCGTCTTGGCGCACCAGCGCGTGGAGAACGCGGCCTACCGACACGTCGTCGTCGACGATGAGAATCGTTCCTGCCGGGGGGGGCGTCGTCATGGCTTCGTCGCCCGCGCACGCGCCGGCGGCGCCGATGCTAACCCAATCGCCCCCGCGCGTAGAGCTTCTGCGCAACGCGGCGCACACTGACGATCACCCGACGCTCCGCGTCGCCGCCCCATCGCCCGCAGGCCGTCCCCCGACGACCCGCGCTCCGACGAGGCGGCGACCTCGCTGCGACCTCCCCTGGATGCGCCCCCCGGCAGAGGTCCCGCGCGCCACTCCCCCGCCGGTGGCGTCACGCTGACCTCCTCTTGGCACCACGCGGTGATCGCGACGCGCAACGCCCGCTCTGCTCGACACGCTCGCTCCCCCGAGCGATGCGTTGTTGCCCCGCGGCGGTCGTTACGGTCCTTCGGCGTATCGGCTCCCGATCCCCCCCAACATCTTTCTACGTGACCGACTTCGCGCGCGGCACCCTGCGAGCGCCGTGTGTCCGACCCTTGTGCAGCGCACATGCCACCGCACCGTCGCGCCCTTGACAGCCCCGAAACCACGCGAACCGTGCCCAAGGCAAGCGGGGCGCGCACGCGAATTGTACAGATCGCTGCACACTGTGTAGCCCGGCCGTAAAGCGCGCTTTACAACCCGCGCCCTGCGGTGTGCACCCGTAAGGGGGGATCTCTCCGATGGGGGGCGAGACGCGTGTTGACCGGGCGGCGTGCTCCGGTCGACCCTTGGTGGCGCGATGAACCTCACGACCCGACGAGAGATTGCGCGCGCTGCGGATCGATGCCTCCGTGAGGGGGACACCCGCGGCGCCCTCGAGCGCCTCGTGGCCCTGGTGCGCTCGGCGCCGCACGACTTCGACGCGCGGCTGCGCATCGCCGACGGGCTCCTCGCCGCGGGGCAGACGCGGGCCGCGGTCGAGGCCTACACCGCCGTGGCGCGCGAGACGGCCGCCGCGGGGCGCCCGCTCAAGACGGCCGTCGCGCTGAAGGTCCTGGGCGCGCTCGACCCCGTGGCGAACGAGGCCTTCGGGGCGCTCGCCGATCGGTACGCGCTGGGTGCGCCGACCCTGGGGCGCGCCGTCCGGCTCGGGCTCCCCGACCCCGATGCGGAGGTGCCGCGCGACGCGTGGCTCCCGAGCGAGATCGACGAGAAGACGCTCCTCGCGTCGGCGCTCACGGTGGCGAGATCGCGCGAGGGGCTGCCCGTGTACCCGCCCACGGTGGCGCCGATCCCGCTGCTGTCCGAGCTTCCGCGTGATGCCTTCGCGCGCGTGCTGCGCGCCGTCGACCTCGTGCGGGTGCCCGATGGGGCGGTGATCCTCCGCGAGGGAGAGCCCGCCGAGGCCTTCTTCATGCTCGCGCGCGGCACCGTCGAGGTGGCCCGTGACCACGGTCGCACGGTGCTCGCGCGCCCCGGCGAGGCGTCGGTGCTCGGCGAGATGGCGCTTGTTTCGAACGCGCCGCGCATGGCCACGGTGACCGCGACGAGCGACTGCGACCTGCTCGTCTTCGGACGCGCCGCGCTCGCCTCGGTGAGCGGCGAACTCGCCGTTGTGGCCGCTGCGCTCGAGCGCTTCGTGCAGCAGCGCCTCGTGGCCAACCTGCTCGCCACGCACGCGCTCTTCAAGCCCTTCGACGACGCGCAGCGGCACGCGCTGGCCGACCGCTTCGAGACCCTGCGATGCCCCGCGGGGACGACCCTCATTCGGAAGGGAGAAGCGGGCCGCGGGCTCTTCGTGCTCCTCCTCGGCGAGGTGCGCGTGACGGCCGAGGGCGAGCTCGGCGAGGTCGAGGTCGCGCGCCTCGGCGGCGCCGACGTGTTCGGTGAGATCTCGCTCTTGCGCAGCGCCGCGACGACCGCCACGGTGACCGCCACGCGCGACTGCACCGCGCTCTTTCTCGCGCGCGAGCTCTTCGAACGGCTCGTGGCCGGCGTGCCCGCGCTGCGGGCCTACTTCGAGAACCTCGCCGAGCTGCGCACCATCGACACCTCGCTGGCCCTCACGAGCTCTGAGGAGGTCGAGGTGCTCATCTGATGCGGCGCGAGTCGTGATAGGGTCGGCGCCCGCTCCGATGGCTCGCAACGCGCTCGCACGCTCGCTCGCACTCTCGCTGTCGCTCACCGCGTGCGTTGGCACGCGAGACGCGGTCTGCGACGAGCCCGATCGCTCGTGCGACCTCCCTCCCAGCGGGGCGGGATCGCTCACCGTTCGCTCGCTGCGCGCGCGCAACCCGCGCCTCGCCGAGGGGGCCGGGGTCAACCTCCGCGCGGTGCGCGTCACGGCGATCGACGCCTACGACGAGACGCAGTCGGGGCGCGTCGGCACCCTCTGGGCGCAGGAGTTCTCCCCTCCCGGCGACGTCACCGACCGCTTCGCGCCGTGCCCGCTCCTGCCCGACGCGAGCGGGCGCATGTGCGCCATCTCGATGTTCTCGCCCTCGTTCTCGCCCACGGGCTATCGGCCCGCCGTGGGCGACCTCGTCGACGTCACGGGCGGGGCCTACAACGAGTTCACCTGCGCCACGTGCGGCTCGCCCTTCGCCGAGGGCAACTTCCTCCCGCAGGTCGCCACGGCGGTGCTCGTGCGCGCGGGCGTGGCGCCGCCCGTCGAGCCCATCGCCGTCACCCTCGACGAGATCCTCGCGCACCACCGCGAGCTCATGGGCATCCTCGTCACGGTCGAGAACGTCACCGCCACGAGCGACCCCGACGCGCGCTTCGGCGAGATGATCATCGCCGGCCCGGCGCGCACGGGCCTCTCGCTCGCGCCGCAGCTCACGCCCAGCCCCGGCGCGCGCGCCGGTACCCGCTGGGATCGCATTACGGGCGTCGTGACGTACTTCTACAACCCCAAGCTCCTGCCGCGCTCCCCGGGTGATCTCCTCGGGCAGCGCTAGAGACGCGCGACCCCACGATGCTCACCGCACTCCTCTCCAACCCGGCGCGCGCCGCGCTCCTCCCGCTTACGCTCCTCCGCCGTCGCAG
>CAISKJ010001411.1 GCA_903885885.1 uncultured delta proteobacterium | reverse complement strand
TTCCCGCGGTGGCGCCCACGCCCGCGCCCGAGGCGGTGACGGCCGACGCGCAGGTGGCCGCGCCGACGGCTGCGCCCGCTGCGCCCGCAGCGACGGCCGACGGCGGCGTCGCCGCGCACTGACGGGCGAAACTCAGTACCCCGCGGGGTGCGGCTTGCGCAGGCCCGTCGCGCGAAACCACCGCAGCGCGGTGTTTCTCGTCTGCCACGGGAGCATGTACCAGGGCTTCCACACGATGCCCTGGAGCCTGCGCGAGAGGTTCTCTCGCGGCGACAACACACCGCGCGCGCTGAGGTCGACGGGCACGCCCTGCTCGCGGCACACGGCGAGGCCGTAGGGCTCCCACCGACCCGCCACGACGCCCGCGTAGTAGCGCAGCGCGGGCTCCCACACCGAGTAGAACCCGCGCTCGAACGCGTCGGCGCGGCGCGAGCCGAGCACCTCGAACTGCCACGGGTTCTCTTCTTCGCGCAGCACCGCGACGAGGTCGTCTTTGCGCCAGAACGCGGCCTGCAGCGAGGTGCGGTAGGGCGCGCCGAGGCCGATCTCGCCCACGTCGTCGAAGCGCGCGAGGCGGTGGTCGGGCGGTGGCATCGGCACGAGGCGCAGGTAGGCCGCGTCGAGGCGCGCCATGTCGTGCAAGAGGCCCTCGATGCGCCCCGTGTTGACCCGCGATTGAAAGAAGAAATCGTCGAGCAGAATGAGCACCACGGGCGAGTCGATGCGGTCGAGCATCGCGCGCACGCCCTTCGACCAGGTGATGTCGTCGCCGATGGCGAGCGGGGTCACTCCCTCGAGCTCACAGGGTACGTGGTTGCTGCCCACGTAGACGGGCCACGGGCAGTCGGGCCAGTGGCGCCGCAAGAGCGTGAGAAAGGGCGCCCACAGGTCGCGGTAGCGGTCGCACGAGGGCACCAGGATCGACACGGGAGACATCACCGCGATCGGTTGCCAGAGCCGCGCGCGAACTTCAAGCCCCGCCGTCCGAAAGCGCCCCGGTGAGTTCGATCACCCGAGGCCCCGCGAGCACGTCGCCCGAGAGCGCCCACACGCGGTAGCGGCCCGGCGCGCGGGGCACATCGGGCCACGCGAAGAGGTCGACGGTGAAGTGTCCGCGCACGGTGGTTCCGCCGTCGCCGGGCGCGACGGGGTCGTACACGGGCACGTCGAGGCGCAGCACCGCGGGCTCGTCGACGCGCTCGCTCGTGACCAGCAGCGTGACGGGCACCACGGCGCGCGCGTCGCGGTCGCCCACGTCGACCCAGCCCGCCTTCGCGAGGGCGCCGAAGCGGTCTTCGTGGGCGTCGAAGGGTCGCACGATCTCGCGCTCGAGCACCGGGAGCGCGAAGGCCCCCGACACCACGCAGCGCGCGTCGGGCGCGGCCTCTACGCGCTCGGGCACGGTGAGCGCGACGCCGTACGCGGGCACCGGCGGCGAGTCTGCGCGCAGGCGGTACGAGGGCACCCCCGCGCGCGCATCGGGCGCTGGGTTTACCGCGCGGGGATAGCCCACGGCGCGGTTGCGGGCGACGAACTCGCGCACGGCCACGTCGGGCTCCGGGGGGCCTTCGAGGCGCACGTCGACGGCGTTGGAGCGCTCGTCGTCGGCGAGCACGATCACGCGCAGCGCGCCCTCGCGCCACGGCAGCTCGGGGATGCGATCGCGCAGCGCGAGGGCGAAGAAATCGGTCACCACGGCGTCGCCGTAGACCTCGTCGTCGTCGTCTGCGGGCGGGAGCTGCGCGCGAGCGATCGGCTTCCACCGGAAGGCGCGCGCGGCGAGCGCCTCGTTGGCATCGACGCGCACCGCGACCACCACCGCGCGCTGGTGGAAGCGCGGGCCGAGCCCCGTCGAGTTGAGCTCGCGCCGCGCGCCCGCGAGGGGCACGTCGCCGCGGAGGTCGAGGCGCACGACCGAGGGCGCGTCGAGCACGATGCCCCAGGCGTCTTCGAACGCGAGCCGATCGATGACCCCCTCGCGGTCGCGGAAGGGGTCTTGCCAGAAGTCTTCGTCGTCAACGCCGAGCGCGCCCATGAAGAGTCGTCGTGCCTCCGTGTGTCGCGAGCGCCCGTTCGGGGCGCTCAGGTGATGTCGCTGAGGTCTTCTGCGATCACGAAGGGTGAGCAGCGCGCGCAGAACGCGACGGGGCGCGCCGAGGCCCCCTCGCCGTACATCACGCAGGTGCAGTCTTCGCGGCCGCCGAGGTCGCCGGCGCCGTTGTAGAGCGCCGCGGGGAGCCCGTCGGCGCAGTGGTTGCCCGAGTGCCCGCGGCCCGCGTACATGCGCCCGTGATCGCCCGCCGCGAGCCCCGGCGGCACGTTGTAGAGCACCTGCTTCATCGTGTGCCCGAGCTCGTGGGTCATGGTGCCGTTCATGGCCTTGTCACCCCCCTCGGAGGCCGCGCGCGTGCGAATGAGCTGGCGGTTGTTGTCGGCCTCGCCGTTGTAGGGCCCGAGCGAGTGGTACACGTCGACGGACACCTCGAGGGTCGCGTCGGCGTCGAGCAGCGCGACCGCGTCGGCCGGCAGCTTCAGCGACACCACGTTGGCCTTGGTGCGCCACTTCACGCTCACGTGGTCGTCGGCGAACGCGCCGCTCTTGCCCGCGTTGGGCCCCGTGGCGTCGAGGGTCTTCCAGCGCGCGTTGCGCCAGCCCGTACCCCCGTCTTGAAAGGCCATTTCGAACACCGCGCCCGCCACGCTGGCCTTGAAGTGCCAGCCCGAGACCACGGTCGCGCTCCCGACGGGGAACTTCGCCTTGGGCGACGCCTTCGTGATCGGCCTGCTCTTGAAGTGCGCGCGCTGCGCGTTGCCGATGCCCCCGTCGAACTGCGCGTGGCACACGAGCACGTGCACGCCCACCGGGTTGTGCGTGTCGACGAACTTCGCGTGAAAGAACCCGCGGTTGTGGTTGCCGATGTTCACGCAGCGGCCCGCGAGGGTGCCGCTCACCATGGGGCCGTCGAACCATGACCCGCGCGGCGCGGCGGGCGCGTCGCCCTCGGCGAAGGTGACGGTCTTGTACTTCTTGTACTTGACCTTCACGTTCTGGAGGCCGCCCTCGATGAACGACATGTCGGGCGCGGCGAGGCCGCTCGGCAGCGTGAGCTGGTAGTAGAGCTTGCGCCAGTTGACGAACTTGATCTTCGCGTCGCTGCACGCGCTCGTCGAGCCGATGGAGAGTTCGCACGTGTCGCCGCCCGCGAGCCCCAGCGCGAGCTTGAAGGCCGCGGGCTCGCCCTTCGCGCCGAGCTTCACCTTCGCCGTGTACTGCTTGCCGTCGGGCGTGTGCGCGATCTCGAGGGCGCCCGAGATCGACGGCAGCGGCATGTTGCGCTTGCTCTCGCGGCCGAACCTCGCCTTCACGAAGATCACGTCGCCCTCGTGCCCGATGCGCGCGTCGGGGGCGCGCGTGACGTCGCCGTCGGCGCCCACCTTCACCTCGACGAGCGACGCGCGCTTGTCGCGGCCGCGGTCGGTGGTGGTGAGGTTCACGCGCTGCTCGATGGCGTTGTCGTCGGCGGGCTTCGCGGGCGCCACGAACGCGGCCTTGTACTTTCGCAGCGCCTTGAAGATGCGCTTGCGGCCGCGCGCGACGACCCACTCCTTGATCTCGCCGGGCGCCTCGGCGGTCACCTCGAGGGCGGCGGGCTTCTTCAAGAAGACCATGCACTCGCCCTTCGCGTCGGTGATCGTGAGGTCGTCGACGCCGGGCTGCTTCGCGTGAATCTTGAAGCGCTGAAAGGGCTTGAGGTCGCTCACGCGCAGCGCAGCGAGGTGCACCCACCGGGGCCACACCTTGTAGGCGTCGGTGATGTTGTACTCGACGCCCTCGATCTCCATCTTGAAGGTGAGCGTGTAGTGCTCGTCGCCGTCGGGCACGTCGGGCACCGTCCACGGGAGCTCGCACGCGCCGTCTTTCAAGGGCGCGCTCGGGGCCGCGAAGGCCGCGCCGTTCTTGAACACCTTGAAGGTCGCGCGCGTGGCCTTCTTGTGGCCCGAGGTGATCCTCCCGCGAAAGTTGATCACGCTCTTCTCGAAGATGTCGGTGGCCATCGTCGGGTGCTCCCTCTCAGGCCGGCGCGAGGCGCTCTTCGGGCACGAGCGCGACGGCCTCGGGGCCCGCGATGTACGCGCCCGCGAAGGCCCACAGGTGGTACGTGCCCGGCTCGCGCGGAGTCCCCGGCAGCGTGAAGAGATCGAGCGTGAAGCACCCCGTCACGAGCTCGCCCGGCGCGCGCGCGACGTCGCCCGAGGGGAGCACCACGGTGCACGTCCACGGGTCGGTGAGCGCCGCGCCCGTGAGCACCAGCGTGAGGGGCACGAGCGCGGGACCGCTCTCGCTCGCGGCCTGCGCGGGCAGACGAAAGCTCCCCTGCACCACGCACCACGCGCGGTCGTTGTTGAGCACCACGCGGTCGGCCACCATCGAGATGCCCGGCGCGGCGGGCACCGCGGGCGACGCGGCGGTGCGCTCGTACGTGGGCGGGCGACCGTCGCCCGGAGGCGGCCACGGGGCCTCGTACACCGGGGCGGCGTGCAGGTCGGGGCCCGCGGGCGCGACGAGGCGCGCCTCGATGGGCTCGGCCACGCGGTCGTGCACGAGGAGGTACACGCGCAGCGTGCCTGGGCCCCAGGGCAGCCCCGGGAGTCGCGCGCGGAGCTCGAACGAGAACGTGTCGGTGATGGTGACGGTGACCGGCGGCGGGCGCCGCGGGCGCTGCGACGGTCGCGCGTATTTGAACTCGAAAGCGCGCCCGACGAACACCTCGGCGGACTCGAGGCGCGCGGCCACCACGACGGCGTTGCGCTGAAAATCATGGAGCGCGCAGTCGACCGCCGAGAGCGAGCGCACGCCCACCACGGGGAGCGTGTCGCGCCGCGCGAGGTCGACCACGATCGGCGCGTCGATGGCGTAGCCGCGCCAGTCGGAGCGGCTCGCGAGCTCGGCGGCTTCGTCGCGCGTGCGGTCGGGGTCGGACCAGAACTCGTCGGCCGTGAGGCCCATCACGCCAGAGGTCATCGCGCGCTCACTTGGTGATGTCGTCGACGGCCTGGGCGTCGAGGAAGGGCCGGCACTTCTCGCAGAAGCGACCGTTGGAGCCCGAGGCCGCCTTGCCGTTCTCGCCGTACATGATGCACTTGCACTTCGCGCTGAGCCCTGTGAGGTTCTTCGTGGCGTCGTTGAACACGGCCGCGTCGGCGCCGAACGCGCAGTGCGGGCCCTGGTGCCCGCGGCCGGTGTACTTCCACCCGTGGTCGCCCGCGGTGAGGCCTGGCGCCGGGGCCTTGAGCACCGCGCCGATGGTGTGCCCGAGCTCGTGCGCCATCACATCGTTGGTGCTGTCGTTGGCGAGCTGCGCGATGAGCTGCAGGTTGGGCCGCGCGCCGTCGCTCTCGCCGAGAAACTCACCGAGCGCCCAGAGCACCGTGTAGTTGAGCCGCACGCGCGCGCCCGCGTCGATGGCAGCGGCGGCGTCGGCGGGCATCTTGATGGTGATGACGTTGGTGTTGCTCGCCCAGTCGATGTGCACATGGTCGGCGGGCACCGCGCCCGACGCGCCCGCGTGGGGCCCCGCCGCCGCGAGCGACGTCCACGTGGCGTTGCGCACGGCGTCGGCGCCGTCTTGAATCGCCTTGGGAAACACGTTCGCCTGACCGTTCACGGTGGTGATGTCGAGCTCGTGGCACCACGCCGTGGTCGCGCTCCCCGGCGGAAACGGGACCTTCACGTGCGTGGTCTTCGAGAGCGTGTCGGCGGGCGTCGATTTGTGGGCCGTGGCGCCGCCGTCGAACTGCGTGTGACACAGGAGCACGTGCACGCCGACGGGGTTCTTCGTGTCGTCGAACTTGCCGTGAAAATGTGCCTTGTTGTGGTCGCCGATGCACACGCAGCGCCCCGCGGGGAGGCCCATCATGGGCCCGTCGAACCAGGCGCCCGCGGGGGGCCCGTCGGCCTCGGTGAAGGCGAGCTCTTTGTACTTCTCGTAGCGCACGTGCACCTCTTCGAGGCACGTGGTGATGCGCGCGAGCGCGGGCAGCGACATGGTGCTCGGGCGCGTGGCCTGGTAGTAGAGCGCGCGCCAATTGACGAAGGTGAGGGTCTCGTCGTTGGCCTCGGGGGTGACGCCCACCGACACGAGGCACTCGTCGCCGCCCGCGACGCCGAGCTCGAGCTCGATCACGGCGGCCTCGCCCTGCGCGCCGAGCGTCACCTTGCCCGTCGTGAGGGCGCCCACCACCTTCGCGTCGCGGAGCCCCGACGCGGCGGGCAGCGGCGAATTTCGCTTGCTGGCGCGGGAGAAGAGCACCTTCACGAAGAGCGCGTCGCCCTC
>CAISKJ010001410.1 GCA_903885885.1 uncultured delta proteobacterium | reverse complement strand
GTGAGCGGCGCGTGGCCCATCGTGCGCGATGTTTTCACCGAGGCGCCCATCGCGACGAGCTCGTCGTCGGTGAAGAAGGTGCCGTCGATGAGCGCGCAGCGCGCGCGGGAGAGCTCGGCCCGCAGCGCGTCGTCGAGGTCGCGAACGCCGGGCACGTACACCAGCGCGTCGTCGCGGCCGTCGGCGGTGATCGCGTAGCCCACGGTGTCGCCGGCATGGTCGCCGCGGGGGTCGTCGCGGTGGCGGCCGGCCATGTACGGCGGCGGCTTGCTCGCGACCGCGAAGGCGCGCAGCGAGACGCCCGTAGGGACTCCCTCACGGTCGCGCACGGGCGTGGCGACGCCGGGCTCGACGCGGTGCACGTGCACGGCGCCGTAGGCCTCGAGCGCGGGCAAGATGCGCAGGCCTTCGGTGAGCGCCTCTTCGACGCGCGCCGTGCAGTAGAGCGCCGGCGCGCCGCCCTCGCGGAGCACGAGCAGGCCCGCCGCGTGGTCGATGTCGGCGTTGGTGAGCGCGACGGCGCGCACGGGGCTCCCGCGGGTGCCGCGGGGCCACAGCTCGGGGGTGGCCGCGAGCTGCGAGCGCACGTCGGGCGAGGCGTTGATGAGCACCCAGCGCTCGCCGTCGGCCGACACGCAGATCGACGACTGGTGGCGGGCGCGCACGTCGCCGTCGCCCGCGCGCGCGGCGTTGCAGTGCGCGCAGCCGCAGTTCCATTGGGGGAGGCCGCCGCCCGCGGACGAGCCGAGGATGATCGCGCGCATCGGAATTTCTACGGGAGCGGAGGGCGGGGAGCGATCAGGCCGTGAAGGCGTACGCGCCGATCTCGGCGCACGCGCTGAGCTCGACGAAATCGGGCTTCGTCCACGCGCGGGGGGCGGGCTTGCGGGTCTCGCGGCGGGGGGCGCGCTCGTCTCGGCGGTCGTTCTTCATCCGTGCATCTCCTCGTTCAAAAAGCGGTGCGTCGGAGGCTATCTGCCATGAGCACGCACCGTCAAGGCGAGCGATGCTTCTCTCGCGCTCGCATCGGCGCCATGATGCGCGGCGCCATGGAAGCCCCCCTCGATGCAGACGCCCTCGTCGCCCGACTGCGCGCCGTGGGCGCGCGCCGGTATCACGACAAGCACCCCTTTCACACGCTGATGAACGACGGGAGGCTCACGCGCCCGCAGCTGCGCGTGTGGGCGCTCAACCGCTTCTACTATCAGCGCAACATCCCCGCGAAGGACGCCGCGCTCTTGTCGCTGATGCCCGACCCTGTGGAGCGTCGGCGGTGGCGCCAGCGGCTGCTCGATCAAGACGGCACGGGGCCCGAGGATGAGGGCGGCATCGAGCGCTGGCTGCGCCTCGTCGAGGCCGTCGGAGGCACGCGCGACGAAGCATGGAGCGGCGCGGAGCTGCTCCCGGGCGTGCGCTTCGCGGTCGACGCATATGTGAACTTCGTACGCACGAAGCCGTGGATCGAGGGCGTGGCGTCGTCGCTCACCGAGCTCTTCTCGCCCGACCTCATGACCCTGCGCATCGCGGCCTTCGAGCGGCACTATCCTTGGGTGCAAGAGGGCGGGCTCGCGTACTTTCGCGGCCGCCCGACGCGCGCGCGCGCCGACAGCGACCACGCGATCGAGCTCGTGCTGCGGCACTGCACCACCCGCGCGATGCAGGAGCGGGCCGTCGAGGCGCTCGAGTTCAAGTGCGACCTTTTGTGGGCGCAGCTCGACGCGATCTGGTGGCACTGCGTAGGGGCGTAGCGGTGGTGCCCTCGCTCGCCCGACGTGCGCGCGTGCGGTGGGACGCCGCCCGCGATTGCCACGTGCTGCTCTACCCCGAGGGGGTGCTCGTGCTCACGCCCGAGGCCGCCGAGGTGATCGAGCGCATCGACGGCGCGCGCTCCGTCGAGGCCATCGTCGACGCGCTCGCGGGCGAGCACCCCGAGGCGCCGCGCGACGTCATCGACGGCGACGTGCGCGAGCTCCTCGAACGGCTTGCAGCAAGGGGTTTCGTACGATGGGAGGCGCCGTGACCGCGGCCCCGCCGATGGCCCTCCTCGCGGAGCTCACGTACCGCTGCCCGCTGCGCTGCGGGTACTGTGCGAACCCCACCGACTGGCGCGGCTACGGGCGCGAGCTCGACGGCGACGCGTGGCGGCGCGTAGTGCGCGAGGCGGGGGCGCTGGGCGTGCTGCACCTGCACCTGTCGGGCGGCGAGCCCCTCTTGCGCGACGACCTCGAGGACATCGCGCGCGAGGGGCGTGACGCGGGGCTCTACGTCAACGTGATCACCTCGGGCTTCGGCGCCACGCGGGCGCGCGTCGAGGCGCTCGCGGCGGCCGGCGTCGACCACGTGCAGGTGTCGCTGCAAGACGCCGACGGCGAGCGCGGCGACCGCGTGGCGGGGGTGCGCGCGCACGACCACAAGCTCGTCGTGGCCCGCATGGTGCGCGACGCGGGCATGGAGCTGTCGATCAACGTGGTGCTCCACCGGGGCAACCTCGCGCGCACCGGCGAGATCATCGCGCTCGCGGCCTCGCTCGGCGCGCAGCGGCTCGAGCTCGCCAACACGCAGTATCATGGCAGCGCGCTCGCCAACCGCGCGGACCTCCTGCCCGCGCGTGCGCAGCTCGATGCGGCCTTCGCCGTGGCCCGCGCGGCGCAGCGCGACCTCGCCGGACGCATGGACGTGATCTACGTCGTGCCCGACTGGTTCGCCGACGCGCCGCGGCCGTGCATGGACGGCTGGGGGCGGCGCTTCATGACGGTGATTCCCGACGGGACGGCGCTCCCCTGCCCCGGCGCGCACGGGCTCCCCGGCTTTGCGTTCGACAACGTGCGCGATCGCTCGCTCGACGACATCTGGTACCGCGGCGCAGACTTCGAACGCTATCGCGGCACCGCGTGGATGGCCGAGCCCTGCGCGTCGTGCGAGCGCCGCGAGGTCGACTACGGCGGGTGCCGCTGCCAGGCCTTCGCCCTCACCGGCGACGCCGCGGCGACGGACCCCGCCTGCGCGAAATCACCGCACCACAAGCTTATTCGCGACGAGCGCGAGGGGCCGCGCGGCGAGCCCGCGGTGCTCTACCGCATCGACACCACGCGCGCCCGACGGTGACGCTCAGCGCTGCGCGGTGAGGGCGTCGCGCACCCAGTCGTCGTACGCGGCGGGCGCGCCGCCCACGACGTAGTTCGACCGGTCGTACTGGTGAAAGGGCGCGAAGTCGCGGAGCGCCCCGTTGCGGGTGCGCGCGATGGCGGTGCCCGCGAGGCGCTGCGGTCGCCACACGCGAAAGCCGCCGCCCCAGAGGGCCGCGCCGGGGGGCGTCTGCCGCGGGGCGTCGAAGCGCGGGTGCGAGATGGACCCGCCCGGGTGCGCGTCGATGAACTGGATGTTGCCGTCGGGGAAGACCTCGGTGACCACGAGCACGTGGCCGTCGGTGTCGTAGTACATCGCGCCCGGGCGCACCGAGTCGCGGGTGATCGCGGGGGCGTAGGTGTCGCCTGCTTCGATCTTGGGCGACAGGCGAAACATGCCCGAGTGCACGTACGAGGGCATCTCGTCGAAGAAGGCGCGGGGCGTGCGGAAGTCGGTCCACTGGCGCCAGAGCACGGGGATGCCGCGGTGGAGGTAGCGCGGGTCGCCGCCCTCGCCGCCCATGGCCGCCACGAAGCCGAAGGGGAGGTGGCGCTTGAACGCGAAGTACCCGCGGAGCAGATAGGGGAGATCGGCGCAGTCGGGCATGAGACCGAGGCGCATCTCGGCGCTGTCGTAGAGGGGGTTGATCGCGGGGTTGTTGAGGCAGTCGTCGAGGTGGATGCACCGGCGCGCGACGATGCCGCGGCCGATCGCGGTGACGAAGCGGCTGTAGTCGTCTTCGACGGCGGGCGTCCACGCGTGCTCGGCGGGCCAGGCCTCGCGCATGGGCTTGTTCCACACGGAGAGCGCGCGGGCGCGGCGGCCCGTGAGGGGGGGCGCGGCGCGGACCGCGGGCGCGACGGTTCGCGGCGCGGCGGCGATCATGCCCGCGGCGTGAGGCATGTAGCGGGCGGCGGCGCGCAGCGAGGGCGAGCGCCTCGACCAGGCCTCGAGGCGCGTGCCCGACAGGGCGGCGGCGCAGGCGGCGAAGCCCGCGAGGAGCCCCGCGAGGCGGAGCATCGGGGCGCGGGGCGCGTGCCGCTCAAGGTGCTTCATGGTGCGTAGACCTCTCACCGGCGTAGGGGGGGGAAGCGCGGCGTCGTGTTCACCTCGGATTTCAAGCGAAGGGCGCAACTTTGAGCACGCCGTCGCGGGGCGCGCAACGTGGCCACGGGCACACACCGGGCGCGCGATGCGCTCGCGTGAAGTGCGCGGTTGCGATAGAGAACGCGCCCATCGATGTTCCGCGGAATCTCGCCTCCGGTGCTTCTCTCGCAAGTGCGCAACACGGCCGCGTGGGCGCTCGACGGCCCCACCGAGGGGACCGCCAACTCGTGGCGCGCGGCGCTCCTCCGCGCCCCCGAGACCGCGCAGGAGTATGACCCCGCGTGGGCGTACCTCCGGCTGCTCCTCGCGGCGCATTTCACCACCGTGGGGACCTTCGTTCCCACCGACGTCGACAGCCACATTCGGCACCACGCGTGGCTCCGCGCGGGCACGCGCGACATGCTCCGCGCGGCCCTCGACGTGCTCGACGAGACCGACGCGTGGCCCGTGGGCGACGTCTCGGCGCGCGTGGTGACCGTGCCCGGCGTCGGCGCCATCAGCGGCCACGACGGCGAGTGGATGGCCGTGCGCGCGGGCGCCCTCGGCCGCGCCCTCGCGATGAACGACGACGACGCCATCGAGCGCGTCTCGACGCGCCTCGACGCGGCCGTGGCCCTGCACGCGCAGGCCTTCGAAGCCGTGCGCGCCACGCGAGGCCGCGAGCTCGACGCGCTCTGCGTGGTGGCCACCATCGCGCACAACCTCGGCGACCTGTCGCGCGTCGTCGAGGAGTGGCCGACGAAGTCGCCGCGCGCGCTCGAGCTGAAGCATCGCTACGGCCGCCTGGGCCACGACGACGCCGCGGTGGCCGACCCGCGCTTCTTGCTCGCGGGGCGCATCAACAAGGCCGTGATGGCCGCCGAGAACCACCGCTTTCTCGCGATGCGCGCCGCGCGCTCGCTGCGCGTCGGGCGCGAGCTCCTCC
>CAISKJ010001409.1 GCA_903885885.1 uncultured delta proteobacterium | reverse complement strand
CGGGCGCGCGACGCCGGCGGGGTCGGTGTTGGTCGCGCGAGCGGGCGCTTCACCGCGGTGCGTAGACCACCAGCCCGCCACGACGAGCGCGGTGACCGACGCGGTCGCTGCGATGATGCGGCCGGGGCGCTTCGGCGGGTCGTTGGCGACGCTGAGGCGCATCGTCGTGACCTCGGTGGGCTGGCGCCCCGAGCGCACCTCGATGGCCGGGATGCTCGCGCTCGTCTCCTTGGGAGGCTCGTGAGCGCGCGGGCGCGCGCTGGGCGCGGCCACGGTGGCGCCGTCGACGAGCGAGTCGCTCGGGACGCGCATCCCCGGCGGCGCGGCGCGCGACCCCGACGGCTCCTTCACGGGCTCGTTGGCCACGCGGCCCCGGTCTCGCACGAGGGCCTTACGGCGCGCGATGTCGTCGGCGAAGGCCGCTGTCACCCGCTCTGCGACGTCGTGCGTGGAGATCGCCCAGCCCGCGGCGTCGATGGTGGCCGAGAGCGCCTCGGCGAAGGCCCGCGCGGTGGGGTAGCGCTTCGCCGGGTCGCGCTCGAGCGAGCGGAGGCACACCTCGTCGAAGCCCGCGGGCAGCGCCAGCGCGGTCGACGGCGCGACGATGGGCGCGTTGCACACCATCATCATTGTGGCGGCCTCGGTGTCGCCGCGAAACAGCCTGCCGCGCGTGAGAAACTCCCACAGAATGATGCCCGCGCAGAACACGTCGGCGCGGCGGTCGACGGTCTGCCCCATCACCTGCTCGGGGGCCATGTACTGCGGCTTGCCCTTGATCATGCCGGGGCGCGACGAGGCGATGCGCGCCGACGCCAGCGCGATGCCGAAGTCGGTGATGCGCCCGACGCCGTCGGTGCCCACGAGCACGTTGTGGGGCGACACGTCGCGGTGCACGATGCGAAGCGAGGCGCCCTCGTCGTCGGTGAGCTCGTGCGCCGCGTGCAGGCCCGTGAGCGCGTCGACCAGCATGCGGAGGCCGATGCGCGTCTTCTCTTCGTCGGAGAGAACCTTCGAAGTGCGCACCTGCGTGAGCGTGGCGCCCTCGATGTAGTCCATCACGAGGTAGTAGCCCTGCGCGCTCTCGGCGAGGTCGAGAATGGGCACCGCGTTGGGGTGGTGAATGCGCGACGCGACGCGGGCCTCGTCGACCAGCATGTTCACGAACTCGGCCTCGTCGGCGAGGTGCGCGTGCATCACCTTGATGGCGAACATGCGCGAGAAGCCGCCCGCTCCGGCGCTGCGCGCGAGGTACACGGCACCCATCCCACCGCGCGCCAGCAGCCCGATGATCTCGTAGCGCCCGAGGCGGTCCCCGGGGGCGAGCGCGCCCTCGCGCGATGCGTGTGTATCGCTCATGGGTCGACCTTCACTCCCTCTCAGAACGAAGCTATCAACGAGGCGTGGGCGCCACCAGACAGGGGCCCCGCGCCGAAGCTCACCGCGGGCGGCGCGCGACGCCCCGACCACTCGGTGAAGAAGACCGCACCCACGACCGTGGCGACGCCGAGGGCCGCCGTCACGCCGACGAGCGCGTTGGTGCGCAGCTCGCGCCCCGTGCCGTCGTTGTAGCCCGCCTCGGTGGGCGCAGCGACGTACGCGTCGCGCGCGCTCAGCGTGTCGAGGCCCGACCAGAGGAGCGCCCCCGCGGCCACGGCCGTGGCCCCTGCCCCGACCGCGATCACCACCGGGCTGAGCGGCCGCGTGGCGGGCGGCGGAGGCGACGGCGGAGGCGGCGCGACCACAACGACGGGAGGCGGCGGAGGAGGAGGCGGAGGCGGCGGAGGAGGCGGCGCTTCGGGCGCGTCGAGCGCGAGTTCGACCGTGGCGCCGGCGGTGCCTTCGACGTCGCGGTGCAGGCCCGGGCGGCCTTCGAAGGTCGCGTCGAGCGCGTGCGTGCCGGGGTCGGCGAAGAACGCGCTCAGCTCGCGCCGGTCGCCCGAGAGGGCGCGTTGGTCGAGGCTGAGGCCACACGCGGGCGCGCAGCGGACGCGGAGCAGCGTGAGCCGCGGCGCGAACTCGGCGAGCACCGCCGCGGCGAGCTGGGCGCTCTGCGCGTCGGCGGCGTCGCGGTCGCGCGCGAGCATCGCCAACGAGGCCGCGCGCGCGCTGTGGCCCGCGGCCTGGTGATTGCGCACGGCGCTGCGGAGCGCGGCGGGCGACGGCGCGGCGCGGTCGGCGAGTTCGAAGAGCTCGGCGGCGCGGGCGTAGTCGCGCACGAGCTGAGCCTGCTGGGCCTCTTGAAACGCCGCGGCGGCGGCGTTTACGTCGGGCGCGGGCTGCGCGAGCGAGAGGCGAGACGCGCACAGCGCGACGAGAACGAGGGGCCAACGAGGTGCGCGCCGCATGGAGGGAAGCACCGTAACGCAAGCCGTACCCGCCGGGAAGCTTCGATCAGGCCGATCGCGCGCCGACCGCGCGCATGCGCATGGGGAGGCCGCCGCGGGGCCGGAGGGTGATCACCGGCTCGGCCACGGGCACGTGGCCCGGGAGCAGGTCGGGCTCGAAGCGCCGTGCGAGGGTCGCGAGAATGAGCGTGGCCTCGACGAGCGCGAAGGTCTCGCCGATGCACTTGCGCGGACCCGCCCCGAAGGGAAAGTACGCGAGCGTGGGCCGTTGCGCGCTGGCGCCTTCGGCGAAGCGCTCGGGGTCGAAGCCCTCGGGGTTCTCCCAGAACGCGGGGTGGCGCTGCGTGGCGTAGGGCGAGAGAAACACGAGCGCGCCGCTCTGGAGGGTGTGCGCGCCGACGCGCAGGGGCGCCTCTAGACGGCGCGAGATGAACCACACGGGCGGCGACAGGCGCAGCGCCTCGCTGAGCACCATGCGCGTGTACGGCAGGCGCGGGTAGTCGTCGGCGGTGGCCGCGCGGTCGCCGAGCACGGCGTCGAGCTCGGCGCGCAGCGCGCGGCGCACATGGGGGGCGCGCGAGAGCCACGACCACGTCCACGCGAGGAGGTTGGCGGTGGTCTCGTGGCCGGCGCCGAAGATGGTGACCACTTCGTCGCGGAGCTGCTGGTCGGTCATGGCCTCGCCGGACTCTTCGTCGCGCGCGTCGATGAGCATGCGGAGAAACTCTCCGCCCGGCGCGTCGGGGCTGCGGCGCTTCGTGGCGATGGCGTCGTCGACGACGCGCGCCACGGTGTCTTTCGCCTCACGAAAGCGCTTGTTTCGCAGCGTGGGCCACGACACCGGGGGCAGCCACGGCCGCACGATGCGGTCGTTGAGGTCGTGGAGGAGGTGCCCGATGGCCTGCCCGACGCCCGCGGCGTCGCGGTCGACGTCGGCGCCGAGCATGGTGTCGGCGACGATGCGCAGCGTGAGGCGCATCATCGACTCGGCCACGTCGACGGTGGAGCCCGCGCGCGCGGCCGACTCCCACTCGCCCGCGGTGCGCTCGGCGAGGGCCACCATGCGCGCGCCGAGGGCGAAGATCTTCGCGCGGTGAAACGCCGGCTGCGCGATGCGCCGCTGGCGGAGCCAGAAGGCCCCGTCGCTCGTGACGAGCCCGTTGCCGAGGAGGAGCCGCAGCGCCACGAAGCCCGGCGTGTCTTTGCTCACGTGCCTGGCGTGGTCGACCAGCACGGCGCGCACGTGGTCGGGGTGAAACAGAAAGTACCCCGCGACGCCCGGAAACTCGGCGCGCGTGAGGTCACCCCGCTCGCGCAGCGTGCGCATGATCGTGTCGATGGGCGCGTTGCGCATCGCGTAGAGGTTGCCAACGAGAGGAACGTGGCCGACGACGCGCGGGGGCTGCATGGGCGATGTGACTTTCTGCGCGCGAGGCTCAGCGCGCCAGGAGGCCGCGGGAGGGTACAGCGTACACGGGCTCTTCACGAAGGCCCGACGCCGCAAGCACGCCGTTGGCCGCGAGGAGCCCCGCCGCGCACGCCGCCTCCATGAGCGTCGCGGGGAACGGCAGGCGCACCCAGTCGCCCGCGACCGAGAGCCCCTCGACGCCCGTGTCGACGGTGGCCCGGTCGGCGTGGAGGCCCACGTGAAAGGCCGCGAAATCGTCGCGGACGTGCAGATACTCGTGCACCACGCGCGCTCCGCGCAGGGCGGGGAGGTAGTGCTCGAACTCGCGCATCAGCGCGTCGCGGATCGCGGCGTTGTCGGGCAGGTCGTCGGGCACTGCGTACGAGTGGAGCTCGTACACGCCGCCGTTGCGCTTCGCCGCCCAGTCGCGCGCGGCGGGCACCACGCGGTGCGTGAAGGTGATCGCGTCGAGGGTGCTCAGGCGCTCGGTGATGACGAACACGGGGAGGTCGAGGCCCGCGTCGCGCTCGATCCAGACGCGCAAGATGGCGTAGCGCTGCGAGTTGCGCTGCCGCGAGATCTGCGCCGCGAACGCGGGGTGCCGCGCGCACAGCGCGGTCGAGGCCGCGACGATCTTGCGGGCGCCGACCACATCGCACGCGAGCACGACGTGGTCGTAGTCTTCGCCCGCGACGCGCCAGCGGCCGTCGCCCTCGGCGGGCTCGACGGCGGTGACCGCCGCGCCGGCGACGACCCGCGCGCCGTGCGCCTCGAGCCACTGCCGCGCGGGGGTCGCGAAGGCCGTCTCGTAGTCGTCGTCGAGGTAGTCGTAGAGGAGCCCGCCGTCGTTCGAGAGGTAATAGAAGTGAAACGCGCGCACGAGCGCGGCGACCGAGAGCCGGTTGCCCTCGGCGAAGAAGGCGCGCGCGAAGGTGTTGAACACCAGGCGCAGGTCCGGCGGGAGGTCGACGTCGCGCGCGAAGTCGTCGTACGCGACGTGATCCCAGTCGGCGAAGGTGCGCGCCTCGTCGTAGCGCAGAAACGGATCGAGCTTGTACATGCGCTTGCTGAGCAGCAGGTCGCGCGCGCTGTACACCCCGGTTTTTACGAGCCCGAGGAGGTTGAGGAGCGGCGTCGTCTCGACGTCGCGGATCACGATGCGCGACAGGTCTCGGCGCAGGATCTGGTAGCTGTCGATGGGCGTGAGGTGCTTCGAAACCCCCACGCGATCGAGCATCGCGCGGAGGTTGTAGTAGTGCCGAAAGAAGGCGTGAAACCCGTGGTCGACGCGCTGCTTCTCGCCGTCGACGTCGACCTCCCACGCGCCCGCCTTGCCGCCGAGGTACGTCTCTCGCTCGAGGAGCGTCACGCGCAGCCCGCGCGAGGCGAGCGTCGTCGCTGCGGAGAGGCCCGCGATGCCGCCGCCCACCACCGCGACGCGCGCCCCCTCGCCCGTCGGGCGCATCGGCAGCGACGCGTCGTCGCGGTGCACCGGGTGCTTGTACCCGCCCATGCGCTGCGCGATGCCGCCGCGCGCGGCCCCGAGAATCGCCTCGCCGACTGCCCCCACCATGCCCAGGATCTTCATCGTGGGCGGGGGTGCTAGCACCTCAGGGCGCGCCCTGTCGACGGCCCCGCGCGCAGGCCTCGAGGAGCCGCGCCTCGCCGTCGAACTGCTGTCGAAGCTGTGACACGGCGAAGCGCTCGGCCACGAGGCCCACCAGGGTCACGCGAATCTCGAGGGAGCCTTCGAGCACGCGCGCGGCGCGCTCGCCGCGGGCCTCGATGCGATAGGAGCCGCGCACGTCGGCGTAGCGCTTCCACTCCGGGCGCACGTGGGGGTCGATGACGAAGTCGGCGGCGCGGTCGGCGAGCGACCATGTGAGACGAAGGTCCCACCCCAGCATGTCACGGGTGACACCGCGCGCGAAGGGCGGCGGGTCGAAGGCGGGCTCGTAGCGGTCGACGACGAGCACCCTGCCGCCGCCGAGGTCGGTGCGCTCGACGCGCGTGGCCGACGCCACGAGGGGCATGTACTGCGGCACGAGGCGCAGCGTGGACTCGTCGAGCGCGGCTTCGAAGAGCGCGTCGGGGTGGGCGTCGATGAGGTTCTCGGTCTTCCAGCGCACGGTGCGCGACCCTATCGCACCCTCAGCCGTCTTCGTCGACCCCTTCGAAGAGCACATCGCCCGAAGTCGCGTCGAGGAGCGCGCGGCGCAGCCCCTCCACGCGCGTCACGGGGAGCTCGACGCGGTAGCCCACGGTGGCCGAGAAGTCTTCGGCGAGCACCACCGCGTCGAAGGCGGGCAGCGTGCGGCGGAGCACATCGACGTGGGCGTACTCGGCCTCGATGGCCACCCGCGCCTTGCGCACGCGCTCGACGGTGGGCAGCGACGCGAGGGCCTCGACCACGCCGCCCGTGTAGGCCCGAACGAGGCCGCCTTTGCCCAACAGCGTTCCGCCGAAGTAGCGCGTCACCACGGCGGCCACGTCGCCCACCGGCGCGTGGAGGAGCGCGTTGAGCATGGGGCGGCCCGCGGTGCCGTGCGGCTCGCCGTCGTCGCTCATGCCGATGGCAGCGGTCGAGCCCGGAGGCCCCACCACGTAGGCCCAGCAGTTGTGCGTCGCGTCGGGAAACTCCGCCCGCATCCGCGCGATGAAGGCCTTCGCGTCTTCGACGGTGGGCGCGCGCACGAGCGTGGTGATGAAGCGGCTCCGGTCGACCTCCTGCTCGATGCGGTGCTGCGCGGCGGGTACGTGGTAGCGCCTCTCATTCATCGGCTCTTCTCAGGGCGCGCGGGTGGACACGGGCTCGCCCCAGGGGCGACCGGCGTTGGGCCCCTCGGGCACGCTACGGTCCTCGCAGCGGGCCATGAAGGGAAGGCCCACGTCCATCACCGCGTAGAGGAGTCGCAGCTCGCGATCGTCGAGGAGGCCGCGGTGATCGAAGGTGCCCGCGTAGGTGCGCCGCGCGTCGTGGTCGAGGCCGGTGAGCACCTCCATGAGGTAGCTCCGCGCGCCGTTGCCGCGCTGCCCCGTCACGCGGCCGTAGGTCACCATCCCGTCGGTGGTGTTGAGGTACACCCACCCCAGCGGGCTGCGGCGAAAGAGGTTGCGGTAGCCGTTGTCCCACGGGGCCATCGCGCCGAGGGGGCGGTCCGCCGCGATCTCCGTCGCGTAGCGCGCGCGGTACGGCGGGTCGTCGATCTGAAAGAGCCACGACCACGTGACCGTCGCGTTGGGGCTCGGACGCAGCCCCGCCTCGCCGAGGCGCGCGCGCAGAAACGTGACGTACGCTGCGTTGGCGGCGCCGTCGGCGAGCCACTGGGCGCTCGGCACATTGCCCGTCGGCGAGGCGTCGGGCTGCAGGCTCAGGCCCCCGGCGGGGCTCTCGCCCGCGTGGCATCGCACGCAGCGCGCGTCGAGGAGCGGACGCACCGCGCGCAAGAAGGTGAGCTCGCGCGCGACCACCGCGGGCGCGGTGAAATCAACGTACGGGAGCCGCGCGGCCTCGGTGTCGAAGCCCATCTCGGCGGGCAGGTGCTCGAGGTCTTGCGAGGCGGCGAAGGACTCGCTCGCGGCGATGGCGCCGTGGCACCGCGCGCACTGCGTCTGATACTGCGCGCGGCGCACCGACGTGTCGACGCGCCACCCCGGCGGCATCGCGAACACGCGCCGATGCTGCCCCACCACGCGCCCGCGCGCGTCGATGCCCTGAAAGAGCAAGAGGTCGCCCGCGGGGACGCGCACGGCCACGGACCCGTCGGCCCGCAGCGGCGCGTCGCCGCTCGCCGTGCCGCCTTGCGCCTCGGGCAGCACGAGCTGCTCGTAGCCCGTCGCGTCGATCATGCCGAGGGCACTCGGGTGAAACCCGTCGGCCTGCCCCATCGACATGCGCAGGTACGGCGTGTCGAGGATGCACGCGTTGGGCGACGAGATCTTTCGCAGCACGCGCAGCGAGGTCATCTCGGCGAGGCGCGTGTAGTTGACGATCTTGCTGCCGGCGCCGTTGGTGTTCTCTTCGAACGACATCCACACGCGCGCGTCGGCGAGGTGCAGGTCGGCCCAGCGCACCGACTCGTCGGTGGCCGTGCGCATCTCGCGCGGCGCGTCGCGCCGCCCGACCCACACGGGCCAGCGGAGCATGCGCCCCGCGGCGGGCTCGATGAGCGTGCGCAACGAACCGTCGCGGTCGAGGGCGGCGACGCCCTGGTGCTGCGGGAGGTACGGCGCCACGCTCGCCTGACGGTCGGCCACCGTCGCGCCGCGGGCGAAGGTGAGAAAGAACGGCTCGCCCGTGGGCTCGTAGGTGCGCTCGGGGTTGAAGGCCACCAGCGCGCCGCCGTCGGGCGACCAGCTCGGGTCGGTGATGCGCCGCGAGAGCGAGCACGCCCGCGCCGTCGCGGCCT
>CAISKJ010001408.1 GCA_903885885.1 uncultured delta proteobacterium | reverse complement strand
TGGGCGCGCGCCCCGTCGCCCTCATGAACTCCCTCCGCTTCGGCGCCCCCGAGCACCCCCGCACGCCGACGCTCCTCCGCGGTGTGGTCGCGGGCATCGCGGGCTACGGCAACGCCATCGGCGTCCCCACCGTCGCCGGCGAGGTCCAGTTCGACGCGGCCTACAACGGCAACATCCTCGTCAACGCCTTCGCCCTCGGCCTCGCGCGCGCTTCGAAGATCTTCTACGGGCGCGCCGAAGGCATCGGCAACCCGATCCTCTACGTAGGCGCGCGCACGGGCCGCGACGCATCCACGGCGCAACGATGGCGAGCGCCGAGTTCGACGACGCGAGCGACGCCAAGCGCCCCACCGTGCAGGTGGGCGACCCCTTCCTCGAGAAGAGCGTGCTCGAGGCGTGCCTCGAGATCTTCGAGGCCAAGGTGCTCGAAGGCATTCAAGACATGGGCGCCGCGGGCCTCACGTCGAGCACCGTCGAGATGGCCTCGCGCTCGGGCAACGGCGTCGAGCTCAACCTCGACCTCGTGCCCCGCCGCGCGCGCGCGCTCACGCCCTACGAGATCCTCCTCAGCGAGTCGCAAGAGCGCATGGTCATGGTCGCCCGCAAGGGCCTCGAGCAGCGCGTCATCGACATCTGCACGAAGTGGGACCTCGACGCCGTGGTGATCGGTCGCGTCACCGACACGAAGCGCTGGGTCATCCGCGCGACGCCCGACTTCGATCCGCTCTCGGGCCGCGGCGTCGCCCTCGCCGAGCCGCCCGTCGTCGTCGACCTCCCCGTCGACCTGCTCACCGACGCGGCGCCCGTCTACACGCGCCCCTGCGTCGACGACCCGCGCCCCGTCGCCCGCTACGACGTCGACATCGCCGCCCTCCCCTTCGACGCCGCGAGCGACCTCCTCGACCTCATCGGATCACCCAACGTCGGCAGCCGCGCGTGGGTGTACCGCCAGTACGATCACATCGTGCGCGACGGCACCGTCGTGCGCCCCGGCGCGGCCGACGCCGCGGTCGTGCGCCTCTTCTGCCACGACGAGCAGTCGCACCTCGAGAAGTTCATCGCGCTCTCGAGCGACTGCAACGGGCGCATGGTCGAGCTCGACCCGCGCGCGGGCGCCGCGATGGCCGTCGCCGAGGCGTGCCGCAACCTCGCGTGCGTGGGCGCTGAGCCCATCGGCCTCACCGACTGCCTCAACTTCGGGAGCCCCGAGCGCCCCGAGATCATGGCGCAGTTTCGCGACGCCATCGACGGCATCGCCGACGCCTGCAAGGCCCTCGACGTGCCCGTCGTCTCGGGCAACGTGAGCCTCTACAACGAGACGCAGGAGCCCGCCGGGTCACGCGCCATCCTCCCGACGCCCACCATCGGCGCCGTCGGGCTCATCGAGAAGTCGGCCGACGTCGTCACGGCCGGCTTCAAGCGGGCGGGCGATCGCGTGGCGCTCCTCGGCCCCCTCGGCGACCACGCGCTCGGCGGCAGCGAGTGGCTCGCGCGCAAGACGGGCCGCGTGTGCGGTCGCCCGCCGCGCATCGACCTCGACGCCGAGGCGCGGCTCCAGAAGCTGCTCCTCGTCGCCGCCCGCGAAGGACTCGTCTCGTCGGCGCACGACTGCTCCGAAGGGGGCCTCGCCGTGGCCCTCGCCGAGAGCTGCCTCCTCGGCAAGCGCGGCGCCCGCGTCGCCCTCCCCACCGGGGTGCCCGCATCGCCGGGCGGACTCTTCGGCGAAGACCCCACCCGTGTGGTGGTCTCGTACACCCCGTACGTGGCAGAGCTCCTGCACAATCGCGCGCGCGAGCTCGGGGTTACGCTCACCGCGCTCGGCACGGTCGAAGGCGAAACCCTTCAAATCGAGGGAGTTCTCGCGGTCCCGGTGGCCGAGCTCGCCGCGCGCCACGCGGGGGCCCTGCGCACAATCGTGGGAGCCTGACGCGCCGCGACGCCCCGCGGCTCAAGTCCCTGCGCGCCTCCGCCGTTCCGTCCCCAGTGAGCGGAACGTCATGCACCAACACGACGACACGGCGGGCGATCGACCCTCGATTCGAATCGAAGAGACCGGCATGCGCCCCGGCAGCCAGGAGCTCGTCGAGGGCCGCTACCGCGTGGAGCGCGAGCTTGGCCGCGGCGCCATGGGCGTCGTGTACGAGGCCTCCGACACGGGCCTCGGGCGCCGCGTCGCGCTCAAGGTGATCACCCGCGAGCTCGTCGGCGACCCGATGTTCGTCGAGCGCTTCATGCGCGAGGCCAAGGCCCTCGCGGCCGTGCGCCACCACAACATCGTGCAGGTGCACGCCCTCGGCGAGCACGCAGGCGCTCGCTTCTACGCCATGGAGTTTGTCGAGGGGCGCACCCTCGAGGCGATGCTCGCCGAGCGCTCCGCGCGCCACGAACCGTGGCCCACCCGCGAGGCGCTCAACCTCTTACGCCAGGTCGCCAGCGGGCTCTCGGCCGTGCACGCCGCGCGCATCATTCACCGCGACGTCAAGCCCGGTAACATCTTGATCGAGCGCGAAACCGGGCGCCCCGTGCTCATCGATTTCGGCATCGCGCGCCCCGCGTTCGACGGCTCCGTGCGCAGCACGCTCATGGTCGGCTCGCCCGCCTACATGGCGCCCGAGCAGATCCAGGCGCAGAAGAACACCGAGCTCACCCCCGCGGCCGACCTCTACGCCCTCGGCTGCGTCGCCTACGAGCTCCTCACGCTGCGCCCGCCGTTCAACTCCACCGAGGTCTACGAGGTCCTGCACGATCAGGTGTCGACCTTGCCCGACCCGCTCTCGCGGCACCGGCCCGACCTCGCGCGCCTCGACACGCTCATCGCGCGCCTCCTCGCCAAGCGCCCCGAGGATCGCCCCGCTGGCTGCCTCGCCGTCGTGCGCGAGCTCGACCGGCTCATCGCCGACCTCGACGCCGAGGAGCGCGTCTCCGAAATCTCGGCCCGCCCCGCCCTCGCCAACAGCGAGACCGCGCGGGTGCTCATCGTCAGCACCGACCGCGCGTTCCTCGCCCGCGCGCGCCTCGCCTGCAGCCTCACGTTCCGCGGCGCGTGGCAGGAGGTCGCCGACAGCCTCAAGCCCGAGTCCGCCGTCGAGGGCCTGCGCGAGCTCATGCCCTCCCTCGCCATCGTGCACGCCGACGGCTTCCACGACCAGGGCGCCGCGTTCATCGCGCGCCTCCGCGAGATCGTGGGCGCGCCCCTCCGCGTGCTCGTCTTCGGCGCCTCGAGCGACGCGCTCGCCCGCTGGCGCCTCGGCGCGATGGGCATCGCGGCGCTGCACCCCGCCAACCTCCCCGGCGACGCGATGGCGGCGATCGTCGGCGAGGCCTACGGGCGCGGGCGCACCTCGGGCCTGCCCGGCGCGCGCCACTCGGCCATCCTGCTGC
>CAISKJ010001407.1 GCA_903885885.1 uncultured delta proteobacterium | reverse complement strand
TCGACAACGACGGCTACAGCGACGTGGTGATCTCCGCGGAGCGCGCGTCGACCTTCACGGGGCAGATCACCGTGCTGCGCGGCGGCGCCGACGGCCTCGGCGGCCCGACGGTGATCACCGGCCCCGAGGGCGGAGGCACGCGCTTCGGCGTGTCGCTCGCGTGGCGCGAGCAGGTGTGCCGCGCGCCGCGCGGGGTGTAGCGGGCCGCGTGACGAAGCGGGCGAAGGCCTCGCCGGGGCTCAGCGCGTCGCAGCAGTGCGTCGCCGCCATGCTCGCCTCGCAGGAGCTCCAGCGGCTCGACGCGATCACGCCGCCCTTCGACCCCCTCGAGGTGCTCGCGTGGACGCACCAGGAGCGGCCGCACACGCGCTTTCTCGCGTGGCTCCTCGACCCGAGCGCGCCGCGGCCGGGGGGCGGTCACGGGCTCGGCGCGACGGTGCTCGCGGCGGTGGTGACGCGCGCGCTGCGCTCCCTCGAGACGCTGCCGGGCATCGCGCCCGCGGCGCTGCCCGACGCGGCCGGTCGCATCGACCCGGCGACGGTGACCGTGCTGCGCGAGCTCCCGCTGGGGGACGGCGTGCGCACCACCGCGCGGGCGCCCGACGTCGTGTGCCGCTGGCGCGATGCCACGGGGCGCGCGTGGGTGCTGATCGTCGAGAACAAGATCGACGCCGCCGAGGGCGAGGGCCAGGCGCGCGACTACCTCGCGTGGGCCGCGAAGCATCACCCCGACGCGCACCGGCTGCTCTTGTACGTGACCCCCGACGGGCGCGCGCCGCCCAGCGTGACGCCGGGCGACCTCGCGGTTCCCCTCACCTGGAGCGACTTGGCCGACGCGGCCCTCGAGGCCATCGTGCAGGCGCCCCTCGTGGGCGAGCCCGCGACGCGCGCGTTCGTCACGTCGGTGCTCGACGCGCTGCGCGTTCGCTTCGGGGGGCGGGCCGACGTACGCGCCCTCGTCGAGGCGCTCCACGACGCGCACCCGCGCGCCGCCGCGCTGGCCGCCTCGCCCGCGACGGAGCCCTCGCTGCTGGCGCCGTTGCAGCGGCGCTTTCCCAACGCGTGGTGGCACCTGAAGACGCTGCGTCCGCGCGCGCACCGGTGGACGCGCCCGTGGGCCGACCGCGTGGCCGAGCTCTTTCGCGAGATGGCCCCGGAGGCGCCGCGGCTCGTCGCGTGCGCGCCGCACGCCGGGCGGCCCGACATGGCCAGCTGGTCGATCGAGGGCGTGACGGAGTGCCTCTCGCTGCACGCGTTCTGCACCCCAGGGACGGCCTTCGGGAGCCATCGCCCGCGCGCGTGGATCGGCCTGCGCGCGCCGAACCTCATGGCCCGCGACGTGTTCGAAGCGCGCGAGCAGCTCGACGCCGTGGAGGCGCTCCCCGAGGCGACGCGCGCGTGGCTGATGGGCGCGGTGCCCGTGCGCGAGACGCCCGCCGCGTGGCGCTGGCTCTGCGCGGGGACGCCCGCGGTGCTCGCCCGCGGGTACTCGCTCGACGACGACGCGCGCCGCGTGGCGCGGGCCCTCTACGCGCAGCTCGCGCCGCACCTCGACGCGCTCCTTGATCTCGCGAAAGACCCTTCGCAGAAGCTGTTTTCGTGCGACCTCGACGCCGACTTCGCGCTCCCCACGGACGCGCGTGACCGCGAGGCGCTCGCCCGCGAGGCCGCCCCCGGCGCGCGCGCGGCGCTCGTTGTGACGCGACAGCCGACGGGGCATCCCTACGAACTGCGCGACGCGTGCGACCTGGGGACGGCCCTCGGCGCGGCCTTCGGCGGCGGCGGATCGCTCACGTACGACTACGCCCCCGCGGCGTCGCTCGGGCGCGTCGCGCACCCCTCCGTGGTGGTGGTGGGCCTCGGGATTTTTCGCGGCCCCGACGACGCCTCGCTGCGCGCGTCGATGGAGGTCGTGCGCGGGGCCGTGGCGTCGGGCGCGGTGCTTCTTCTGTGCGGCGATCGGGGCGACCTCGACCTCGCGCGCGCGCACCTCGGCGCGCTCGCGGCGCCCATCGAGGGCGATGGGTACCCGGTGGAGTTTGCGTCGGGCGAGGCCGAGTGCGTGGCCGACGACGCGCGCTTCGAAGCGGTGCTGGCGCGCGATGGCAAGCTCGTGCTGGGCGCGCTCTGCGTCGCGGTGAGCGAGCGCGCGACGGTGGCCGCGCGGGTGCGCGTGCGCAGGCCGCTGCAGCTCGACGCGCACCTGGCCCTCGTGGCGGGGTGGCGCGCGGGCGCGGCGCGCGTGGTGTATTGCGCGGGCGGTTTGTACGGGCCCTGGGGGCGCGCGATGCGCGAGCGGCCCGACGGTCTCGCGCGGTGGTGGCGCGCGCTCGGAGCGTTCGGCGAGGCACTCTGACAAGATCGCCGATCGTGGAGACGGAGAAGGGCCATCGCAGGCTGAACCCCAGCACCATCGCGCTCATTCGCAAGGCGATGGCCGAGCACGCGCCCGTCGACGCGATCGCGACGAAGGCGCTCGACGAGCCCGTGGGGCCGCGCCCGCTGGCGCTGATTCCCTTCGGCGCGCAGGCGGCGCTGCTGACGCAGAACGCGGTGGCGAAGCGCCCCGTGGTGGCGCGCGCGCCGCGGCCGAGCGTGGGCGTCGGCGCCACGCCGCTCTTGCCGGGACTGGGGCTCAACCCCGCGGCGGTGCCCAAACCTCCGCCGGTGAAGAAGTCGGCGATCCAGGGTGATTTCGCGCGTCTGTCGGCGCCCGACGCGCCGCTCACCGACGTGGTGATCGTCGACACGGAGACCACCGGCGCGGGCCACGACGCGCGCCTCGTGGAGCTCGGCGCGTTGCACGTGCGCGACGGCAAGGTGGTGGCCCAGTTTCAGACCCTCGTCGACCCCGAGGAGCCCATTCCGCCCTACGTGGTGCGCATCCACGGCATCACCAACGCGATGGTGCGGGGGCAGCCCAAGGCGAGGGTCGTGCTGCCGGCGTTTCTGGCCTTCGTCGGGTCGCGGTGCCTGCTCGCGCACAACGCCGCGTTCGATCGCAACATCATCGCCAACGAGCTGATTCGCGCGGGCATGAAGCGCCCCGACGTGCCCATGTTCTGCTCGCTGAAGCTCGCGCGAAAGGTGTTTCCGCAGGCGCCCAACCACAAGCTGGGCACGCTGGCGAGCTACCTGAAGATCCCCGATCCGCCGTCGCACCGCGCCATCGCCGACTGCATGACTACGGTGGGTGTGCTCGTGGCGTGCGCGTCGCGGCACCCGCTGCGCACGCTCCACCTCGTGCACGGCGGGGCGGTGCCGCTGTAGGGGGGGCGGTGCCGCTGTAGCGGGGCGTCCTCACGGCCGCCCGCTGGGTGCGCGGGGCGGTGCCGCTGTAGCGGGGCGGTGCCGCTGTAGCGGGGCGGTGCCGCTGTAGCGGGGCGGTGCCGCGGTCGCGCTCACTCGACGTAGTCGAGCTCCTTGCCGTGCGTCTCTTCGAGGCCCCACAGCGACGCGAGCGCGAGGGTGGCGCAGCCGAGGCCGAGCACCAGCGCGGCCTTGACGAAGCCGAGGCCCGCGTTGTCGCGCAGGTGCTTGAAGCTCCACACGAGCAGCGGCACCGAGCCGCGCACGAAGTTGGGCACGCTGGTGGCCACCGTGGCCCGCAGGTTGGTGCCAAACTGCTCGGCCGCCACCGTGACGAAGACCGCCCAGTATCCGATGCCGAAGCCCATCGCGCCGCACACCGCGTAGAAGGTGGTTTTCGAAGGCGCGTCGAGCGTGAGGTAGGCGCCCACGAAGGCCGCCGTGAGCGCGAGGAAGGCCGCCACCACCTTGCGCCGGCTGCCCACGTACTGGCTCAGCGAGCCGCTCGTGAGGTCGCCCGCCACGAGGCCCATGTACGTGAAGAGAACAGCGTCGCCCGCCGTGATGGTGGCCGCCTCGGGCGCGTGGAAGGTGCGCGCGAACTCGGGCGCCGACGCCACCAGAATGCCCACCACGTACCAGATGGGGATGCCGATGAAGATGCACCGCAGGTACTTCGCGAGGCGCGCGGGCGGGGCGAGGAGCATGCGCACGTCGCCCTTGCGCGCGTCGCTCTCGCGCACCTTGTCGTAGATGCCCGATTCGAACATGCGGAGGCGCAGCGCGAGGAGGAAGAAGCCCAGCACGCCGCCGATGATGTAGGCCGTGCGCCACGAGAAATTGCGCGCGATGAGGGCCGCCGCGACGGCGCCGAAGAGGCCGACGCCGGCCACCACCGCGGTGCCGTAGCCGCGCGAGCGCGCGGGCATGATCTCGGTGACGAGCGTGACCGCCGCGCCGAGCTCGCCCGCGAGGCCGACGCCGGCCACGAAGCGCCAGAAGCGGTACGCGTCGACGCTGTGCACGAAGGCGTTGGCGATGTTGGCCACGGAGTAGAGAAGAATCGACCCGAAGAGCACCGAGAGGCGGCCCTTCTTGTCGCCGAGGACGCCCCACAGGAGCCCGCCCGCGAGGAGGCCCCACATCTGAATCGACTGGAGCTCGAGCCCCGTGTCGAGGCTGTGCGCGACGGGCACGCCGAGGTCGGTGAGGCTCTTCACGCGCACGATGGTGAAGAGCAGGAGGTCGTAGATGTCGACGAAGTAGCCGAGCGCCGCGACCATGACGGTGACGGCGATGGCGCGCGACGAGGGGGCCGAAGGGGCGCTCATGGTCGGCGAAGGTATCGCGAAGGCTGGCGGATGGGGGTGCGCGAAAGGG
>CAISKJ010001406.1 GCA_903885885.1 uncultured delta proteobacterium | reverse complement strand
GCTCCGCGTAGCGGGTGAGGGCGACCAGAAACGCCCCGAGCTCGCGGTCGTCGGGCGCCCCGAAGAGCACCAAGGTCTCGTCGTCGAGGTTGGCCTCGATGGGCATGCGATACCAGTCCATGATCCACGCGCGCGCGTCGGCGTGGAGGCACGGCGCGAGCTCGGGGGCGACCTTCACCGTGGCGCGGCCGTGGCGCAGGGGCTTCCACGCGATGAGGCCCGCGGCGTCGGGCTCGCCCACGAAGCAGGGCGACGGGCGCGCGGGGTCGAACTCGGTGCGGGGGAGGGCCTCGGAGACGCGCTGAATGGCCTCGAGGTAGCGGTGCAGAAACCGAAGCTGAGACGCTGCGAAGGACATCGCGACCGGAGGGACGCCGCGGGCGCCCTTACATCCCCTTGCGCTTGAGCATCTCGACGAGGGTCGTGCGGTTGAGGCCGAGGAGCTGCGACGCGCGGTTCTTGTTGCCCTGCGTGCGGTCGAGCGCCTGCCGAATCATGTCGTTCTCGTACTCGTCGACGGCCGAGCGCAGGTCGATGCCGCTCTCGGGCAGCGGGGCGAACACCGTGGCCTTGCGCGTCGTGCGGCGAACCTTCGCGGGGAGCGTGTCGACGCCGATGCACGCGCCGTCGCAGAGGAGCACCGCGCGCTCGATCGCGTTCTCGAGGGAGCGGATGTTGCCCGGCCAGTCGTGGGCCTTGAGCACCGCCATCGCCTCGGGCGAAATGTCGACGACGTCGGGGCGCTCCATCCGCTCGGCGCAGGTGCGGAGAAAATAGCGGGCGAGGTGCTCGATGTCGTCGCCGCGCTCGCGCAGCGCCGGAAGGTGAACGTGCACCACGTTGAGGCGGTAGTAGAGGTCTTCGCGGAAGCGCCCGGCGGCCACCTCGGCCTCGAGGTCGCGGTTGGTGGCGGCCACGATGCGGATGTCGCAGCGGACGGCGCGCGAGTCGCCCACGGGCGCGTACTCGCGCTGCTGGAGCAGCCGAAGGATCTTCACCTGCATCGAGAGGGGAAGCTCGCCCACCTCGTCGAGGAAGAGCGTGCCGCCCTCGGCCGCGGCGACACAGCCCTGGCGCGCCGTGTGGGCGCCCGAGAAGGCCCCGCGCGCGTGACCGAAGAGCTCGCTCTCGATGAGGTTCTCGGGGATGGCGCCGCAGTTGATCGCCACCAGGGGCTTCTTGCTGCGCGGCGAGGCGTCGTGGAGGGCGGCGACCGCGAGCTCCTTGCCCGTGCCGCTCTCGCCCGTGACGAGGACCGTGCACGTCGAGCGCGCGACGCGCGCCAGCGTGGCGAGCACGTCGTGAACCGAGGGGTGGTTGCCGATGATCGTGCCGCGGCTGGTCGACAAGATCGTGGGGCCGTCCTCCTTCGAGGCGGACTCTCGCGCATCGAGAGACGTCAGCTTTGCGACCGATCCTTGTTTCGACATTGCTTCAAGTTCCTCGTGTCGCTGCGACTCGAGTGAATCTACCCGATACTATTTTCCGATTCAAAGGAAGGGACAACCCCTACCTCCAAGCCCGCGGCATCGCTAGGAGCTCTGAATCGCTCCTTCCCCATCCGAACCCAACTCCCGGCAGATCGCAATAGGCGCCGCGTCGATGTCGCGGGACTTCAGAAGCTCGGGCGCTGCCTGGAGCGCATGGTGCACACTTGCACCGCGAGCGGACCCGTCGCCACCCCGTGACGCGATCACGAAGTCCCTGCGGCCGTCGATCGGACACCCTGCAATCGAGGAGGAGGGCGCTTCGGCGTCACGCTCGAGTACCTGGTCGACGCCGACGAGATTCAGATCGAAGGTGGCGCAGGGGGCGAAGCCCGGTGAGGGCGGCCAGCTCCCGGGGCACGAGGTCGACCGCGAGGCGCCGCGGTGACGCGCGCTACGCGTAGAAGCTGACGGTGCTGCCGGGCGCCGCGACGTCGAGGCGGCTGTAGGCCGAGGGCGCGGGCCTGGCGCGCGCAACGTTGGGCTGCCGGGCCTCGTCGGGGGCGTTCTCGAGGAGGCCCGTGCGGGTGCCGAGGCCCGCGACGGGGGCCACGGCGTCGGGGCTCAGCGCGTTGAGTCGTGTGCCGCCGCCGAGGCGCAGGTCGACCACGGTGAAGGGCACGCTCGACGTGTCGCGCGGCGGCGTTTGCAGCAGGCGCGAGGCGTACTGCGCGTCGACGAGATAGGCCGCCGAGGCGAGGGCGACGCGCGTGAGGCGCTCGCCGCTGAGCGGGTCGTTGGCGAGCGTGTCGGTCGCCGTGCGCGCGCGCGACAGGTACTGGTTGACGACGCCCGCCTCGGTCGCAGCCTTCAGCGCGGCGTCGCTGATCGAGACCGTGGCGTGGGGCTCTTCGCGGATCGCACGAACGGGCGCGATCGCCGCGATGGGAGGCAGGCTCGCGCGCAGTCCGACGCGATAGGTACCCTGCGAAAGTTCGGTGATCTGCAACGGGAGCTCCTACTGTGCGAAGCTACCCACATCGTGCGCGCTTTGTCATTTCTCTTGAAACACGATTTTCAGGGGGGCCCACTGTCGCCCAGGAGCGGGAGGAGCAGGGCCTCGACGCGGGCGAGGTAGGCGCCGAGGCCCGCGCGGGCGCCGCGGGCGGCGAGCAGGTCGAGGGGCGTGTCGAGCCAGCACGCGCGCACCCGGTCGTCGGTGGGGCGCATCGGGAGCCCGTCGAACAAGAGCTCGCGCGCCACGCGCTTGGCGTCGCGGCGGTCGCCGCCGAGGTCAGACATGAGCCGCTCGGGCTCCTCGGTGGGGTCGAAGCCGAGGGAGCGCTGCACCGTTCGCAGCCGCGCGCGCTCGGCGGCGTTGCGCGGGACGAAGCCCGCCACCACCCACGCCTCGGACTCGCGGATGATCGCGGCCACCAGCGAGGGGACGCCGACGTCGGCCAGCGTGACGCCCGTCTCGTAGCGCTGCGCGGGGTCGGTCTCGCCGTCGGTGTCGCCCGCGATCACCACGAGGTCGGGCTGCGGTTCGAGCGCGGCTGCTACGCGCATCGCGCGGAACGACTCCGACGCGCAGCCCCGCGGCGCGAGGAGCCGCCCCGTCTCGCGCACGCGGAGGTTGGTGCGTATCCCGCGGGCGCTCGCTTCGGCGTCGACGCCGCCGCGGTCGGCCCACCAGGCGTCGGGGCGCAGGCCCGTCCACGTGCGCTGCGTGTCGCGCAGCTCGGGCGACCACAGGGCGCGGAGCCACTCGGCGCGCGCACGCTCGCACACCACGCGGTCGCACAGGTCGCGCGCGAGCGTGGCCGAGAGAACGTCTTCGGCGCACAGCAGAAAGCGTCGCGTCACGGCGACCGGGGGCCCTGCCTTCGCGAGAGCGCCGCCATGGGAATGTCGACGTTGAAATACATCGTGCCTGCCGGGCTCCGGTCGTGGGCGCGCACCACCGTGTGCACGTCGTAGGCGCGATCGAGCGCGTGCTCGAGGCGCTGCCCCGCGGGCATGAGCCCGAGCGCGCGCATCACGGCGTACTCCTCGTCGGTGGCGATCACGACCCAGGCGCTTTCGAAGCTGCGCCCGTCGCCGCGCGTGACGATGGACCGCAAGAGCCCATCGGCGAAGCGAAAGTGCGCCTGCTGCCGCGCCGCGTCGCCCCGCTGCTGGTGCACGTACTCGGCGCGCATGTGCGCGTCGATGTCGAGGGGCTGCGCGTCGAGCAGGGCGTCGACGGCGGCCGCGGCGGCGTCCCAGCGCTTCGCGGCCATGGTCTCGTCGGCGCGCTTCACGAGGGCCGCGGTGTCGCCGTAGGGCGCATAGCGGGGAGACGTCGCCAGGGCCATGCGCAGCGCGAAGAAGTCGGCGTCGGCGCTCTGCCGCGCGTGGGCCAGGAGCTCATCGAAGGTCGGCGTCTTCAACACAATCCCTCTGTGCGCGAAGCTCGCACGACCCGCCGCGCCGCACAACGCGTGCGATTCAGCGACCGCGCTCGCGGGCGATGGAGGCATAGATGGCCGCGATGGCCTCGGCCCCGTCGCGGAGGTAGCGCGCGTGGTTGTCGCGCGCGATGCGCTCGCTCATGGGCGGCGGCGGCGGGGGTTCACCGCGGAGGTAGCTCTCCAAGAGCTCGTGGGGCGTGAGCGTGGTGGTGGTGTCGCGCGCGATGGCGTCGAGCACCGAGACGCGCACGACCTGAATCATGGGCTGCGGCGCCTTGCGAAAGAAGCGCACGAGCGCCGCGGGCGTGGTCGCGTGGTACGTGAAATCAGGGTGAAAGCCCGCGAGGGCGAAGGGCGTCGCGCGACCGAGCGCGGCGCGCACGGCGGCGACAAACTCGTCGAACGCAGAGGGGGTGAGCGCGAGGCGCGGCATGATGAGCTGCACCACCTCGATGTGCTCGCTCCCGGCCTCGTAGCGGGCGACGGCGGCGCGCACGGGGGCCACGTCGGCGGTGGCGCTGAGCAGCACCTCGCGCACGGCCCGCCCCGAGGCGCGCGCGCCTCGCGCGAAGGGGCACACGTTGAAGTGCTCGATCACCTCGCGCACGAAGCGGTCGTTGAGGCGAAGCGCCTCGGCGGTGACGGCCGCCGCCTCGGCGTCGGTGAGCTCACCGGCAGTCATCGCAGGCGTTACACCATGGATCGCGGGCGCGTGACCACCGGTGTCGGCGAAGTACGCCGCCTCGTCGCCCCAGGGCCGAGCGGGCGACGTCGCGCACCGCCAGGATGATGAGCGCGAGATGCGCTTGCGGCTCCATGGTGCGCAGCGACGCTACCACCGGCGCGCACACGCTGAGTGGCGGTGCGCCTCGCCGCGCGCGGCCGCCTCCCACGCGTCGAGACACCTGCAACCGTCTCCCGG
>CAISKJ010001405.1 GCA_903885885.1 uncultured delta proteobacterium | reverse complement strand
CGCCCTCGTGGGGCTGCACCGCCTCGCGGGGGAGCCAGCGGCGCGCGTCTTCGAGCGGCAGCGCGATGGAGGCCACGGCGCTCGCCCCGGGCCGCAGCGCGCCGTCGCCGTTGTCGAGCGCCACGCGCCCCTCGGCGGTGCGCGTCGTCGGGTCGATCATGGGAGAGATCACCGACAGCGTGCCGCGAAACTCGCGCGCGCTGCCGGGCATGCGCACGGTGACCCCGAGGCCCACGCGCACGCGCCCGAGGTCGGTTTCGAAGAGGTGCAGCGAGGCCCACACGCGGTCGGTGCGGCCCACCACGGCGATCACGTCGCCGCCGGCCACGACGCGCCCGACGCTCACCGCCATCGACGCCACCGTGCCCGCCACGGGCGACCGCACGATGCTCTGCGTCTGCCCGTGGCTCGTGCCCGCGCGGAGCTGGGCGATGTCGGCGTCGCGCAGCCCGAGCACGTGCAGGTGCTCCTCGGCCTCGCGCAGCACGGCCTGCGCGGTGGCGTTCTCGGCCTCGACGCGGCGGAGGTCTTGCGTTGCGCCTACGCGCTCGGCCTGCAGCGCGCGGGCCCGCGCCAGCGCGTCGGTGACCTGCCGCGAGTGGGCCACGGCGGTCTGGTACTCGGTGGTCACCTGGTGCAGCTCGACGGTGTCGATCTCGACGAGGGCGGCCCCCTCGCGCACCACGTCGCCCACGGTGGCGCGCAGCGCGACGACGCGCCCGGTCACCCGCGCGCCGATCTGGGCCATGCGCGTGGGGTCGGCCTCGATCTCGGCGGGCACGGCGAGGCTCAGCGAGAGGCGCTCGGAGCTCAGCGGCTCGACCACCACGCCGAGGTTGGTGAGCGCGGCGGCCGAGAGCCGCACGCGGCTGGTCTCGCGGTGCGCCTCGGCGCGCACCTCGTCGCGCGCCTCGTTGCGGTGGCACCCCACCGCGCAGAGGAGCGCCGCCATGGCGAGCGAGCGCCGCGAGGCGCGAGAGAGAATGGGCGCACGCTCCGTCATCGCGCGCTCGCCAGGACCCGGTAGCTCCATACGCCCGGCGCACCGTCGCAGCCACCACCGCGACTGTCAATCGGTGTCGCGGGCGTGCGCCGCGGCGCGAGGCGCTGTGATACAAGCGCGCCGGTGAAGCCGCGACGACCTGGCCCCCCTCCGCCCGTGCGCGTTGACCTGCCTTCGAGCGAAGCCACCGAGGCCGTGTACGGCCTGCGCGCGGGGCTCGCCGTGTTCGACCGCCGCCGCGACGAGATCGTGCGCGTGGCCTTCACCGCCGAGGCGCGCCCCGCCCTCGACGACCTCGTGCGCTGGGCCGCGTCGCGCAACGTTCCGTGCGAGGAGCTCTCGCCGCAGCGCCTCGAGCGCGCGGCCGACTCGACGCACCACGAGGGCCTCTGCGTCTCGACGCGCCCGCGGCGGTTCACCCCCGCGGCCTCCCTCGCCGACCTCCTCACCGCGAAGAAGGGCGTGGCCGTGGCGCTCGACCGCGTGCGCAACCCCTACAACATCGGCGCCATTCTTCGCACCGCGGCCTTCTTCGGCGTCGACGCCGCGCTGCTCGGCTCGCCCGCGCCGCACCCGGCGCTGCCGCCCGACGCGGTTCGCGTCGCCGAGGGGGGCGTCGAGCACCTCGCGTGCGTGCGCACCACCGACCTCGCCGACACGCTGCAGCGCCTTCGCGCCCGCGGGGTTCGTGTGGTGGGCGCCGACGGCGCGTCGCGCGAGAGCGTCATCGGCTACGGCTTCGCGCGCCCCGCGGTGCTGGTGATGGGCCACGAGCGCGAGGGCATCTCCGACCGGGTGCGCGCGCAGTGCGACGCGATCGTAGCCATTCCGGGCAGCGGCGCGGTCGAGTCGCTCAACGTGGCCGTGGCCGCGGGCGTGATGATTTCCGAGCTCGTGCGATCGAAGAGGTAGACACATGACCCGTGAGCTGTTCGACGAAGTGACCTTTCGCTGCGGCGCCGTGGCGAAGAACCGCGCGGCGCTCGCGCCCCTCACCAACGGCCAGAGCCACGACGACGGCACGCTCGGCGACGAGGAGCTCGCGTGGCTCGCGCGCCGCGCCGCCGGGGGCTTCGGCCTCGTCGCGACCTGCGCGGCCCACGTGTCTCCCGACGGCAAGGGCTTCGACGGCCAGCTCGGCGTGTTCGACGACGCGCACCTCGAGGGGCTCGCGCGCCTCGCGCGGGCGGTCGCCGCGGAGGGCGCCCTGGGCGTGGTGCAGCTCTATCACGGCGGCGTGCGGTGCCCCTCGCGCCTCACGGGGCAGCAGCCCTGGAGCGCGAGCGCGTTTCGCGAAGACAAACCCACGTTCGAAGTGCCCCGCGCGGCCACCGAAGACGACCTCGCGCGCGTGATCGGTCACTTCGCCGACGCCGCGGCGCGGTCGGAGAAGGCGGGCTTCGCGGGCGTGGAGCTGCACGGCGCGCACGGGTACCTGCTCGGGCAGTTCTTGAGCCGCACGATGAACACGCGCGACGACGCGTGGGGCGGCGCGATCGAGGGCCGCGCCCGCCTGGTGCGCGAGGTGATGCGCGCGGTGCGAGCGCGGGTGTCGAAGGGCTTCGCGGTGGGCGTGCGCCTGTCGCCCGAAGACTTCGGCTACACGCGCGGCGTCGACCTCGACGAGACCGTGTCCGTCGCCCGCTGGCTCGCCGACGACGGGGCGGACTTTGTTCACTTGTCGCAGTGGGACGCGCGTCGCACCACGAAGAAGCGCCCCGACGTGCACCCGCTGCCGCTGTTTCGCGCGGCCCTGCCCGACGACGTGAAGATCATCGCGGCGGGCAACATCTGGGACCGCGCCGACGCCGACGACGCGCTCGCGAAGGGCGCCGACCTCGTGGCCGTGGGCAAGGCCGCCATCGTTACGCCCGACTGGGCCCGCGAGGCGCGCGCCGAGGGCTACGTCGGGCGTCGCGGACCGCTCACCCGCGCCGAGTATCGCGCGCGCGCCGTGAGCGACCGCTTCATCGGGTACCTCGCGCGCTTCGACAACATGGTCGCCGACTGAGGCAACGACCACGGCGTCGTGACCGCCGCCGGTGTGTGTCCGCGCAGCAGCGCGGTCAGTACATCCAGCGGTCGCGCTCGGTGGCGCGCCATTGCTTCATGCGGTCGTCGCCGATGCGCATCACGTCGTCGAAGTCGGCGCCCGCGTCGATGGCGCGGCGCACGTCGCCGTCGCCGGTGAGCAGGTCGATGGCGGGCCGGTCGTCGACGAACTCGTACTTCTCGGTGCGCCAGCGAAAGCCCTCCATGCGCCGCGCGGCGGCGATGAGGGCGAGGTAGGCGCGGTACGGTTCGAAGGTCGCGCGGTCGGTGAGGTGCATCTGCACGCCGCGGCAGGTGGTGCCCGCGTGCTTCTGAAACATGGGGCGAAAGGTGCTCACGCGCGCGGCGCAGCCCGCCCCCGCGTGGGCCGTGACGAAGCGCGCGAGGGCGACGCCGTCGACCCACGGTGCGCCCAGGAGTTCGAAGGGCCGCGTGGTGCCTCTCCCCTCGGAGAGGTTGGTGCCTTCGAGGAGGCACCCGCCGGGGTACACCGACGCCGTGTCGGCCGTGGGCATGTTGGGCGAGGGGAGCACCCACGGGAGCCCGGTGTCTTCCCAGCGCATGGCGCGCGTCCAGCCCTTCATCGGGATCACCGTCACGTTGGTGAGGCCCTCGTCGCGGGCGGCGTCGCGCACGAGCTCGCCCACCGTGAGCGCGTGGCGCACGGGCACACACCGCAGCCCTACGAACGACCGCTCGCGCTCGCGCTGCGGCGCCCCTTCGGTGACGAGGCCGCCGAGGGGGTTGGGCCGGTCGCACACGATGACCTCGATGCCCTTCGCGGCGCACGCGCGGGCCACGAGGAGGGCCGTCCACACGAAGGTGTAGTACCGCGAGCCCACGTCTTGGAGGTCGACCACCACGGCGTCGAGGCCATGGAGCCACGCGGGGCGCGGCGAGAGCGACTTGAAGGTCGCGCCGTAGAGCGAGTGCGTCGGAACCCTTCCCGCGCGGCCCGTGGTGTCGCCGTCGTCGACCCCTTCCATGTCTTGCGCCTCGCCGCCGAGGCCGTGCTCGGGGCCGAAGAGGGCGGCGATGTCGGCGCCCGCGTCGCGCAGCGCGTCGACCGCGTGGCGGAGCGACGACGTGACGCTCGCGGGGTGCGCCACCACGCCGATGCGACGGCCGCGGATGCGCGCGCTGTGCTCATCGAGGAGCCCTTCGAGGCCGGTGCGTACGAGGTTCATCGCCGCGAACGATTGGCAGACTGTGTCGCGCCAACGCAAGAAAGCGTCACCCACTCGGGCGTTGTGCTCGGGCGCGTTCGGGTTTAGGCACTCTGCACCCGCCATGCGCACGATCGACCATGAATCCTCGCCGTTTCGTCCGGGCCTCCTCGCGGGCCACGTCGCGATCATCACGGGCGGCGGCACCGGCATCGGCCGCGCCATCGCCGACCAGTACGCCTCGCTCGGGGCGCGCGTGGCCCTCTGCGGCCGGCGCGTCGAGCCCGTCACCGAGGCCGCCGCGGCCATCACCGCGCGCGGCGGCGAGGCCTTCGGCGCGTCGGTCGACATCCGCAGCCCCGAGGCCATCGAGCGCTTCGTCAAAGAGGTGGTCGAGCGCTGGGGCACCGTCGACACGCTGGTGAACAACGCCGGGGGTCAGTTTCCGTCGCCCGCGCAGCTCATCTCGCCGAAGGGCTTCGAAGCGGTGGTGCGCAACAACCTCCTGGGCACCTTCAACTTCACGCACGCCGTCGCCAACGCCGTGATGATCCCGCAGAGGAGCGGCGCGGTGATCAACATCATCGCCAACATCTTTCGGGGCTTTCCGGGCATGGCGCACACGGGCGCGGCGCGCGCGGGCGTCGAGAATCTCACGCGCACCCTCGCGGTCGAGTGGGCGGCCTATCACATTCGCGTCAACGCGATCGCGCCGGGCACCATCCGCTCGACGGGCACCGACCGGTACCCGCCCGAGCTCGTGGTGAAGGCCGAGCAGCAGACCCCCGCGGGGCGCCTGGGCACCGTCAACGAGGTGGCCCACGCGGCCACGTACCTCGCCTCCGACGCGGCCGACTACGTCACCGGCGCGACCCTCTACATCGACGGCGGCGCGGCCCTCTACGGCGACATCTGGGTGCTCCCGCGAGACTGAGCGTGGACCTCGACGCACCCACCGACGCGCCGACGCCCGACGGCGTCTCGCTCCTGTGCGACGGGGCCGAGGCCTTTCCCGCGATGCTCGCGGCGGTGGAGCGCGCCGCGCGCGAGGTGCTCGTCGAGATGTACTGGTTCGACGACACGCCCATCGCGTTGCGCTTCATCGCGGCGCTCGCCGAGCGGGCGCGCGCGGGCGTGGCGGTGCGCGTGAGCTACGACGCCATCGGCTCCATCGGCTCCGACGGCGACCGCTTCGCGCCCCTCGTCGAGGCGGGCGGGCGGGTGATCGAGTACAACCCCATCGCCCCGTGGCGCAGGCGCTTTCGCGTGGGGTGGGTGTCGCAGCGCGACCACCGGAAGATCGTCGTGATCGACGGCCGCGTGGGCTTCATCGGCGGGCTCAACATCGGCGCGCCGTGGGTGAGCGCCGACGAGGGCGGCGGCGGGTGGCGCGACGACGTGGCGCGCGTCGAGGGCAGCGGCGCGGCGCGGCTGCGCGCCCTCTTCTACGACGTGTGGTGCCGCCAGGGGGGCGACCGACCCGGTGACGTGACGCACCCCAAGGGGTGGACGCGCGTCGTCGCGGCCCGCAAGGAGTCGGGCGTCGCGCTCACCGTCGACCCGCACACCGTGGCCGTGCTGGGGCACGACGCGTGGGGCGCGCGCTGGGTCATCCGTCGGGTGTACCTGCAGCGCATTCGCTCGGCCGAGCGGCGCATCTACATCGCCAACTCGTACTTCATCCCCGACGCGGTGGTGTGCCGCGCGCTCGAGAAGGCCGCGCGCCGGGGCGTCGAGGTGCGGGTGATCCTCCCGCGCACGAGCGACGTGCCGCCCGTCACGTACGCGGCGCAGCACCTCTACACCCGGCTCATGAAGTCGGGCGTCCACGTGCATGAGTACCTCGACCGGGTGTTTCACGCGAAGACGGCCCTCGTCGACGACTGGGCCACCACGGGGAGCTACAACCTCGATTTCCTGTCGTGGCGCACCAACCTCGAGGCCAACATGGCCACGCGCGACCCGGGCTTCGTGCGCGCCGTGGCGGCCTCCTTCGCGCGCGATTTCTCACACTGCGAAGAGATCGACGCGACGCGATGGACGCAGCGCCCGTGGGCCGAGAAGGTGCGCTCGTGGGCGTGGTATCTGTTCCGAAAGTTCTTGTGAAGCGGGTATAAGCCTCCGGCGTTTGGGTGCGTTGCCGCGATGGGCGGCGACAGAAGTGAGAGTGCTACGGTGATGAACACAGCGTCGGCCCGCGCGTGGGCCCTCTGTCTCGCTGGGGTCGCGGCGTGCACGTCGTCGGGGGGCCTGCAGGGGCGCTTCACGGCGGTGCACAACACCATGGTGTCGCTGGGGCTCAACCAGCTCGGGCACCTCTCCGAGGGGTCGCTGGGCGAGGGCGCCTCGGTGAACCTCCCCGTCGAGCTCGAGGCGCAGTGCTACACCTTCGTCGCCTTCGGCGGCGACGGCGCCCGCGACGTCGACCTCACCCTGCTCGACGGCAACAGCCAGCGCATCGGCGGCGACACCACGCACGACGCCCACGCGGCGTTTCACCACTGCCTCCGCACGCGCGGGCGCTACGTGCTCGCGCTCCGCATGACGGCGGGCAGCGGCAGCTACCTCGTGGGCACCTGGCAGGGCGGCGCCGCCACGGGCTCCGGCGGCGCGCGGCCAGAGGCCACCACGGGCACCTGCATGAACCCCATCGCCATCACCCCCGGCCAGACCGTGACGGGCAACACGTCGGAGAACCCCGCGCGGTTCACCGGGCGCTGCCTGCAGGGCGAGGGCGAGGGCGGCGCCGACGCCGAGGCCCCCCGCGGCGGCGGCGCGCCCGAGGTGGT
>CAISKJ010001404.1 GCA_903885885.1 uncultured delta proteobacterium | reverse complement strand
GAGGCCCCACACGTTGGCGCCCAGAAACTCGTGGCGCCGCTGCCCCGCGCGCAGCGGCGCGTCGGGGATGCGCGTCGAGGGCAGCATCTCGCCGGTGATCTCGCGCATGTGGCACGTCTGGCAGGTCTGCGGCTCCGCGCGCCGCGCGTAGTCGCTCTGCGACCACTCGGAGTACGTGCTCTGCAACGGAAAGGCAGCGCCCGTGTCGCGCCCGTCGGCCATGAGCCGGTTGCTGATCGGGTGGTTGACCTCGTGGCACTGCCCGCACATGCGCGCGTCGCGAATGAACGCGCTCCCCATCGACGGGTGCCGCGGCGAGGTCACCGGGTTGTCGCGCGGGCCGAAGCGCGTGGGGATCATCCCGTCCGGCGCGTCGGAGAAATAGAGCTGCGCGTTCGCCACGAAGGGCGCGCCCGCCACGCCCGGGGGCACCACGCTGCGGTGGCACGTGTCGCAGTGAACGCCGTCGAGGTCGCCCTCGAGCGCGTCGAGGCGCGTGCCCAGGCCCGGCGTGGCGCGGCCCGCGGTGAAGCCCGCGGGCGTGTGGCAGCGCAGGCACACCGACCCGACGCCCGGCGAGTCTTGCTCGGCCACGGTGAGCGTCGCGAGAAAGAGCGGGTCGCGCGTGGCGTTGGCCATCATCGACGCCGACCACGTGTCGGCGGCCATGTAGCGCTCGCCGCTCGCGCTGGTGCCGCCCGCGTGGCACTCGCTGCAGCGCTCGGCGGGCGCGAGCGGCGCCGTGAGCCCGCCGGGCTGCGTGCCCACGGGCTGCGAATACGCAGCGGTCGAAGCGAGCGCGAAGGCGAAGACGGTCGAAGCGAAGGGTGCGTAGCGCATGGCGCCGCGCATCATAGTGGCTTCACGCAAACGTGAAAGCGTCGCGCGCATGCGACGCGAAGGCCGCGCAAACACCCCGCACAGTGATATACCGCCGCGCCGAACATGCTCTACGAGGTCTATACGCGCATCATGGTGGGTCTCCCGGTCGCGCAGGGCGTGCTCGGAGACGTGGTCACGGGCTTTCACCAGGGCCTCGGCCTCGCGGCCGACGCGAGCGTCGACGAGGTGTACACGGTGCTCCGCGAAGACGCGCCGCGGCACAAGCGCAACGAGCCCGACCGGCAGCGCTACGAGCTCGCCTTCGAGGCCTACGTCGACCAGCTGTGGGACGTCGACTGCGCCATCGTCGGCCAGTCCGACGGCCTCGCCGACCCCGCGCGCTGCATGCTCTGGGTGGGCGTGCGCGTCGAGCAGATGGAGCACACCGCGCGCATCGACACGCCGCCCGCCTACGTGCGACCGCGCGTGCTGCGCAAGGGCGACCTCTCCATGGGCTCCGACTTCGCCCACGAGCTCGGGCGCGACATGTACAAGCAGTTTCGCCACGCGACGCAGATGTACAACCGCGCCCGCATGATGATCGAGGGCGACGCCCACGCCCGCACCAAGCGCATCCCCACGAGCCGCCAGCACGAGGTCGAGTGGTCGTTCGTGCGGTGGATCGTGCCCGTCAAGGGCTGACGGTTACGCCCGCCAGGCGCGCGCGAACATCACCAGCGTGAGGCCCACGCCGATGGCCAGCACGGCGCGCCGCACGGTGCGCTGACCGGCCCTGCGCGCGAGGCCCGCGCCGCCGAGGCCGCCCGCCGTCGCCCCGGCCATCACCGCGAGCGCGTGGGGCCACGACACCATGCCGTGCGCGAGAAAGGCCACCGCGGCGACGCCGTTGATGCACACCGCCGCGAGGTTCTTGAGCCCGTTGGCGCGGTGCACGTCGCGCACGCCCATGAAGGTGAGCGCGGCCAGCATGAGAATGCCGATGCCCGCGCCGAAGAACCCGCCGTAGAGGGCCACCGCGAGCTGAAACACCGCGAGCGCGGCGAGGCGCCCGGTCGACGGCGGCGCCACCGCGTCGGCGACGCGAGCGCGCAGCGCGCGGGCGATGGGCTCCTGCGCGGCGAAGAGCGTGGTGGCCATGAGGATGAGCCACGGCACGAGGCGCGCGAACACCCGATCGCCCGCCCGCAGCGCGAGGAGCGCGCCCAGCACGCCCCCCACGACGCTGGGCAGCGCCATCGTGAGCACGAGGCGACGGTCGCCCGCGAGCGTGTCGCGGTAGCCCACAAACGCCGCGGCCGAGCCCGGGATGAGCGCCACCGTGTTGGTCGCGTTGGCCGCGAGCTGACCGATGCCCGCCGTGAGCAGCGCGGGGAAGGTCAAGAGGCTCCCACCGCCCGCGATGGAGTTCACCGACCCCGCGGCGAAGCCGCTCGCGAACAGGACGGCGACGCGTTGGAGGTCGAGCACCACGGGCGACGTGCCTCCTACCACGAATGTTCCGTGTGTCGTCGCGCTCAAGGTTTTCGCGGAGCCGTCCGATAGTGGGAGTGACAGCCGCAGAGCGGGACCCCTCCCGACGTCATCGCGGCGCGTACTTCACGGAGCCCGCATCATGAACCTCAACGACGTGTCCGCGACCCGCACCCCTTCGACGAAGCTCTTCGCGCTGCTCTTCGCGCTCACGACCACGCTGGCGGCCCCCGCGGCGGGCGCGTACACGCTCAACCCCAACGGTGGCACGCGCGACGGCGACGGCCTGCGCGTCGAGATCGCCGCCAACACGCAGATGCAGGTGTGGCGCGCGGGCGTGGCCCAGGGCGACGACCCCACCGCGGCGCCCCCGAGCGCGCGCGTCAACAACAGCGTGTACCTCGCCATCGGCACCGAGCTCTACGGCGCCACCTGCGCGGAGTGCGCCGCGACGGCCATCCCGTGGACGCCCGTGTCGCAGACGGCGGTGACGGGCAACGGGACGGCGACCGATCCCTTCCGCGGCACCACCGTGGTGCGCGCCGGCGTCGACGGCCCCACCGTGACGCTCCTCACCACCTACGCCCTCCGCGACGACGCGATCGTGCAGCACATCACCGTCGACATCCCCGCGGGCACCAACGACGCGGTGAAGCTCTACCACGTGTTCGACACGTACCTCGGCGGCTACGGCGCGGCCCCCGCGTACGCGCGCCCCATGACGGGCACGCCCACCGTGTTCGGCGTGAAGCAGCGCGGCACCTTCGTGGTGTTCTCGTCGCCGATCCCGATGTGGAGCGACTGGTTCTCGGGCGACTTCCTCGCCGGCCACGCGCGCGTCATGGGCGGCGGCGACCTGCTG
>CAISKJ010001403.1 GCA_903885885.1 uncultured delta proteobacterium | reverse complement strand
TGCTGCCGCACCCGTCGGTCGAGGCGTGGGTGACGCACGCGCGCTACGAGTACAACCGCGAGGGCGAGCTGGTATCGGTGATCGACGCGCTCGAGCACGCGACGCGCTTCGAGTACGCGGGCCACCACCTGATGGTGCGCGAGACCGACCGCAACGGATCGTCGTTCTACTTCGGCTACGACGGAACGGGGACCGACGCGCGGTGCGTGCGCACCTGGGGCGACGGCGGCGTGTACGACCACGCGCTCTTCTATGACCCGAAGGCGCGCAGGAGCACCGTCACCGACTCGCTCGGAAACACCACCCTCTACGAGTTCAACGAGATCAACCTCTGCGTGAAGCGCACCGACCCGCTGGGGCACGCGTGGGTCACCGAGTACGACAGCCACGGGTGGAAGACCGCCGAGGTCGCCCCCGACGGGCGCGCGCTGCGATGGGCCTTCGACGCGCGCGGCAGCGTCGTTCAAGAGGTGCGCCCCGACGGGCTCTCGCGGTCGTTCACGCGCGACGAGAGCGGACGCATCGTCGAGGGCGCCGACGTCGACGGCGGGAGCTGGCGCTGGGCGTGGGACGCCGAGGGGATGCCCACGCGCCGCGTCGACCCCGCGGGCGCCATGACCACCGCGCGCTGGATCGCGGACCGCGTCGCGTGGATCGAAGACGAGCTCGGCGCGCGCACCAGCTTCTCGTGGGACGCGAGCGGCGAGCTCCAACGGGTGGTCGCGCCCGACGGGTCGTGGAGCGAGCGCGCGTACGACCGCCGGGGGCGCTGCGTGCGGTACGCCTCGTCGAGCGGGAGCGTCACGGCGTACGTCTACGACCCCGTCGGGCGCGTGCTCGCCGTGGAGTGCGACGGCGTGACGCTCCAACGCTACGAGTACGACCCCGAGGGGTGCGCGACGCGCGTGACGACGGCGTCGCGCGACGCCCGGTACACCTACGGCGGCCGCCGCCGCGTGGTGCGCCGCGATGAGCCCGGCGAGTCGCTGTCGTTCGCGTACGACACCGAGGGGCGCCTCGTCGCGACCACGCAGCCCAACGGCGCGCGGCGCGAGCTCGTCTACGACGCCGCGGGGCGCGTCGCCGAGGAGCGCGGCACCCACGGCGGGAGCTGGCGCTACACCCGCGACGCGTGCGGGCGCGTGGTGGCGCGCGAGGCCCCCGACCGCGCGAAGACCCGCATCGCGTGGGACGCCATGAACCGCGTGGCGCGCGTCGAGCACGACGACGGGACCTTTCGCGCGTTCACGTGGCGCGCCGACGGAGCGCTCATGAAGGCCGCGGGCGAGCACGGCGAGCTGGTGTTCGAACGCGACGCGCGCGGGGCGGTCACCGCTGAGACCTGGGGCGGCGTGACCGTGCGCTCGCGGAGGGACATGCGCGGCGGGCGCGTCGAGGCCGAGAGCGACCTCGGATTGCGCCTCGCCATACGCCGCGACGCGCTCGGGCGAGCCGCCGAGATGGTGGTCACCGACGCGACGCACCGCGAGAGCTCGGTGCGCTGGCGCTGGGACGCGCACGGCCTCCCCGACGACGTGTCGTGGTCCGATGGCCTCTCGCAGCGCTGGACGCGCGACGTCTGGGGGCGCCCCGAGCGATCGGAGATGGTGCGCGGCGACGAGACGCTCTCGGAGCGCCGCTACGAGTGGCGCAACGCGCAGCAGATCGCGGCGGTGTTCGACGCCGCGCAGGGGCCGCGGTGGTTCACCCACGACGCGCGCGGCAACCTGGTGTCCGAGCGGAGCCCGGGCGGCACCACGACGCGCGCCGTCGATGGGGCCGGCGACGTGTACGAGCGCGACGACCTCGGCGACCGGGAGTACGGCCCGTGTCCTGGCGCCGTCGTGGCGGCGGAGAGGCGCTGGGAGCGCGACGCCCGCGGGCGCGTGACGGCGCGCGAAGACCGCGGCGGCGCGTGGAGATTCCATTGGAACGGCCACGGGCTCCTGGTGGGCGTCGAGGGCCCCGGCGGGCTCTGCGTGCGGTACGCGCACGACCCCATCGGTCGACGGGTGCGGCGCGAGGTCGTCGAGGCCGAGGGCCCCGCCGGGTCGGTGCGCTTCGTCTGGGACGGCGACCAGGTGATGCACGAGGTAACCGACGCGGGCGTGACCACGTGGTGCTGGCAGCCCGAGACGGCCATCCCGGTGCTGAAGCTCGAGCGCGGCGCCCGCTGGTGGGTCGAGACCGATCACCTCGGCACGCCGCGCGCGCTGCGCGACGCGTCGGGCCACGCGGCGTGGGAGGCGTCGATCGACCCGTGGGGGCGCGCCGAGGTGCACGCGGGGCGGGCGCGCGACTGCCCGTGGCGCTGGCAGGGACAGTGGCACGACGTCGACGTGGGGCTCTACGACAACCGCCACCGCGCGTACGACCCCGCCCTGGGCGCGTACCTCACCCCCGACCCGCTCGGCATCGTCGCGGGGTGGAACCTCCACGCGTACGTGCGCGACCCCCTCACGATGGTCGACCCCTTCGGGTGGATGGCCCTCTTTCGCGCCCTCCGACCCGTGGAGGTCCCGACGGCGCAGACCAACGGCATCGACGCGCGCAACCCCTCGGCCAACGCGACGCCGATGGAGCACGTCGTCCACGGCAGCGACGACCTGTACCCGGGCGACCAGTTTCTCTCGATGACCCGCGACCGCGGGCTCGCCGAGAACTGGGCGCGCCGCACGCCCGGTTCGGCCGTGGCGGTCATCGACGAGACGCGCCTGCCGGCCGACGGCAAGCTCGACCTGTCGACCTCGGCGGGGCGCCTCGAGCACCTCGGCGACGCGAGCCGGGCGGCGCCGGGCACGGACCTCCACGCGGCGAACAAGATGTCGCGCGGCGCCTCCGAGGTGCTGCAGACCGGGCACATCCCCGCCGACGCGATCACCGAGGTGTACACCCCGGCGCCGCGAACCCCGCGCACGCCGCCCACCGACACCAGCGGCGACACGGGGGCCTGCCATTGAGCGCTCCCGCGGAAGACCCGCTCGCGGCCCTGCGTCGCGAGGCCGAGCGCGACGACTCCCTCTGGGCCTCGCTGCGCGCCGACCTCGCGTGGGACGAGGCCGCGTTTCAGCGCCTGGTGGCGGCCGTGCCCCCGGCGCTGGAGGCGCTCCGAGGCCGCGACGAGGTGCCGCGCTGGCTCCTGTCGCTCCTGACGTTTCAGCTCTACGGGTGCCTCGGCATGATGGGCAACCCGCTGCTCGAGGCTCCCAGCGCGCAGGGCCTCGACGCGCCGTCGCGCGCGCGCTGGCTCGACGCGCGCCGGGCCTTCCTCCGCGCGACCATCGACGCCTTCGCCAGCGATCGGCCGCTCCGCGCGGTGACGCTCGCCGCCGTCGCGCCCGCGGGCTGATCCCTCAGGGCGCGAGCACCGCCACGTCGAGCTGATAGGCTCCGCTCTGCATCGCGCCGCAGCCGCCCGCGTGGATCCAGTAGCGCCCCGCCGCGAGCGTCACGTCGACCTGCGAGTCGGTGCTGTACCAGTCGTCGTTGCAGGCCACCTGATCGCGGATGTTGCGCCCCGGGCACACGTCGCCCTGGAGCACCGCGAGGAGCGCGTCGAAGCCCGTGCCGTCGAGGCGGGCCACCACGCGCCGGCGCTCGGTGAGGTCGAGGCGGTAGAGCACCCCGCGCGAGCCCGCGCAGCCCGTCATGGCCGTGGCGCAGAAGGGCGACGCGACGGCCGTGGCGTTGTCCGTCGAGCCCGTGAAGATGCCGCCCGTCGGGGGGATCGTCGCGGCCGCGTCGCAGGTGACATTCCCTGTCACAGTTGTCGGGGTGGCCGCGGGCACGCGGAGCCAGCGCGCGGTGAGCTGCCCGCCCGCCGCGGTGGTGGCCGCTTGCACGAAGTACGTCTGCCCCGGCGTGAGGTCGGTGTACCGGGCCCACACCGAGCTCGCCGCGCGGTCGAGGGGCCCTACGCACGCCGAGGCGAGCTCGCCGCCGCAGGGCGCGCGCAGCCCGAAGGCCGCGTTGCTGCGCGGGTCGGAGGTGGCCACGTTCACGAGCACGTCGCCGGGCTCGCTGGGGGCCACGAACGAGAGGTAGCCGCTCGCGCGCTGGTTGGAGAGGCACGCGAGCTCGGGGCCCGGCGCGAGCACGTCGACGTCGAGGGCCACACCGTGGCCGTCGCCTGGGACACCGAGGACAACGCCACCGCGCTGCGCAACGAGGCGGGGCACACCCATCGCTTCAGCTTCGATGCGCGCGGCAAGATTGTGGGCGAGCGCTACTTCGACGGGGCCGAGAGGCGCTACGCGCGCGACGCCGTGGGGCGCTGCGCCGTGATCGAGGCGAGCGGCGAGCGCACC
>CAISKJ010001402.1 GCA_903885885.1 uncultured delta proteobacterium | reverse complement strand
GCACCGCGCGGCGCCGAAGGTGTGATACCCCTTCGGCCCCCCAACAATGTCGTCGGAACGCAGCGCACGCCCGCAGGGCAACCTCGACCACGCCGAGAAGGTGTCGCTCGGCGCGGGCGTGTTCCGCCGCTGCGACGGATGCGGCGACACGCAGCTCTCCGAGTCCTTCGCGTACGGCGTGTGCCCCCGCTGCGGCCACCACGAGCGCCTCTCGGCCGAGCAGTGGATGCAGCTCCTGCTCGACCCCGGCAGCTTCGAGCCCGAGGGCGAGGCGCTCGCGCCCACCGACCCGCTGCGCTTCTCCGACGGTCGCCCGTACCCCGAGCGCGTCGCGTCGGCGCGGCGCTCGTCGGGCGCCACCGAGGCCATTCGTGTGGGCGCGGCCACGCTCGCCGGGCGGCCCATCATGTTCGGCGCCTTCGTGTTTCGCTTCATGGGCGGCTCCATGGGCAGCGTCGTGGGCGAGCGCCTCACGCGGCTCTTCGAACGCGCCGCGAGCGCCCGCAGGCCCGCGGTGGTGCTCTCGGCCTCCGGCGGCGCGCGCATGCAAGAGGGCATCTTCTCGCTCATGCAGATGGCCCGCACGGTGGCCGCGCTCGGTCGCCTGCGCGAGGTCTCGATGCCCTTCGTGTCGGTGCTCCTCGACCCCACCACCGGAGGCGTGGCCGCGTCGTACGCCCTCCTCGGCGACGTGAACCTCGCCGAGCCGCGCGCCCTCATCGGCTTCGCGGGCCCCCGCGTGATCGAGCAGACCATCGGGCAGAAGCTCCCCGAAGGCTTTCAGCGCAGCGAGTTTCTCCTCGAGCACGGCATGATCGACCAGATCGCCGAGCGCCGCGAGATGCGCGCCACGATCGCGCGCGTGCTGGCCCTCCTCCTCGATGACTGAGCCCGTGCGCGCCCTCGACCGCCTCGCGCCCCTCGTGAAGCGCGGCATGGTTCCGGGCCTCGACGCCATGCGCGCGGCCCTCGCGGCCTCGGGCGACCCGCAGCGCAACATCCCCTGCGCGCACATCGCGGGCACCAACGGCAAGGGCTCGGTCTCGGCCACCGTCGACGCCGTGCTCCGCGCGTCGGGCCTCCGCGTGGGCCTCTACACCTCGCCGCACCTGCACCGCTTCGTCGAGCGCGTGCGCATCGAGGGTGAGCCCCTCGGCGAGCCCGTCGCGGCCGCCCTCGCCGACGCGATCATGCGCGAGGTCGACGCGGGCGCGCTCCCCGACCTCACGTTCTTCGAAGCCGCGACGCTCCTCGCGTGGCGCGCGTTCGAGAGCGCGGGCGTCGCCTTCGCGGTGCTCGAGGTGGGCCTCGGCGGGCGCCTCGACGCGACCACCGTGTGCGCCCCGCGCGTCACCGCCATTACGCGCATCGCGCTCGATCACACGGCCATTCTCGGTGCCACGCGCGACGCCATCGCGCGCGAGAAGGCCGGCATCTTGAAGCCCGGCGTGCCCTGCGTGCTCGGTCCGGGCCTCACGCGCGCGCACAACCCCGAGGCCCGCGAGGCCATCGAGCAGGTCGCACGCGCGGTGGGGGCGCCCCTCTACGACGCCCCGGCGATCGCGCGCGAGGGCTCGGCGGTGCGCGCCGTGTGGCGAGGCCGCGCGGTGGTGCTGCGACCGTCGCTCGTGGGCCCGTGGCACGCCGAGAACCTCGCCGTGGCGCTGGGGGTGCTCGATCGCCTGTGCGACGCGGGCCTCGCGGTGTCGCCCGAGGCGCTGGCCGAAGGGGTCGCGTCGGTGCGCTGGCCCGCGCGCATGGAGCGCATCGGCGACGTGCTCTTCGACGCCGCGCACAACCCCGACGGCGTCGCGGCGCTCGTCGCGGCGCTTCCGGAAGTGCTTCAGGATGCACATGTCGGAGCGATGGTGTTCGGCGCCTCGCGCGACAAAGACTACGCCCCCATGATGGCGTCGCTCGCATCGGTGATCGACCCGTCGCGGTGGTACCTCGCCGCCGCCGCGATGCCGCGCGCCGCCGAGCCCGAAGCGCTCGCCGCGGTGCGGGGCGGTGTGCCCTGTGCGTCGCCCGAGGCCGCCCTCGCGCGCGCCCG
>CAISKJ010001401.1 GCA_903885885.1 uncultured delta proteobacterium | reverse complement strand
TGATGGCGGCGGGCGTCGTGGTGATCGTCTTCATGGTGACGCTCCTCGTGGGGTCGGCGACTCTCACCGACGCGGCACCTCATCGCAGCCTTCGTGCCGACCGAAGATGGCTCTCGAGTGCCTGTTTTTGTAGACACTTTCACAACGCGCCGATCGAATCGTGCGGCGCGCTTCACAGCCGCTGCGCGGCGATCTGCGCAACCTGCTCCCGCGGCGCAGCGCGCGCCGCGCAGTGCAGCGGTCGGGCGCGCGGCACGCGCGCTGCGTAGCGCGACGCTCATGCGAAACGACACGGCGGGCGCGCGACGCCCCAGGCCCGAGACCACGACGCCTTCCGCGCACCGCGAGGGCCCGCTGCGGATCTTCGTCGGCACCTGCGAGATCTCGGGCTTCACCTACGAGATCGCCGACGGCCTCGCGCGCCTCGGCCACGAGGTGAACACGGGCCTGCGCATGTCGGGCGCGAACTTCGCCGATCGCCTCTACGACATCGACCTCTGCGACGACACGGGCGCGGTCGCGTGGGACGCGCTCGCCGCCGAGGTGCGCGCGGGCGCCTTTCACGCGCCGCGGCGGTTCTCGAAGCGCGGCACCGCCACCGATCGCATGCGATGGATCATCGCCCACCACGACGTGTTCGTCTTCGTCTACGGGAGCCTCTGGCCCGACCGCCGCGCGCCGCTGCGCTTTCAGGGACAGGGCCGCGAATATCCGCTCCTGCGCGCGCTCGGCAAGCGCATCGTGTCGTACTTCGTGGGCCCCGACGCGCGGCACTGCGCGGCCTACGACCAGCAGCTCGCGCAGCTCGGGGGGCCCTTCACGCCGCTCGGCGCCATCGTCCCTTCGTGGGCGGTCGACCCCATCGCGCGCCCCCTCCGCAACGTGCGCCGCGCGGAGTGCTACGCCGACGTGATCTTCTCGCAGCCCAACCAGGCGGGGCTCGCGCTCCGTCCGTACGCGCACATCGACGCGCCCGTCGACCTCGCGCGCTTCCGCGCCGAGGTGCCGGGCCGTGAGGTTCCGCGCGTGGTGCACGCGCCCTCGGTGCGGGCCATCAAGGGCTCCGACGCCATCGAGGCCTCCCTCGCGCGGCTGCGCGCCGCGGGGGTGCGCTTCGAACTCCAGGTGCTCACCGACGTGCCCAACGCCGCCGTGCTCGACGCGTTTCGCGAGGCCGACGTGGTGATCGATCAGCTGCACCTTCCGATGCACGGGCGCCTCGGCGTCGAGGCGATGGCGTCGGGCTGCGCGCTCGCCTCGGCCGACCGCCGCGACCTCGAGCCGGTGCCCGCCGAGCGCCCCGTCTGGGCCCTCGACGCCGAGCGCCTCGACGGCCAGCTGCGCGCGCTGCTCACCGACCGCGCGCTCCGCGTACGGCTCGCGCGGGAGGGCGTCGCGTACGCCCAACGCCACGACCACGTGGCCGTCGCGCGGCGCATCGCCGACTGCGTCACGCGCCCCGACGCGCCGCTCGAGCACACGCCGACCTTCTTCGCGCGGCAGTTTCGACTGCCCGACGGCGTGGTGGTCCCCGCGCGGCTCAAGGCGCTGACGGCGCGCGTGGCGCAACGATGGGGGCTGCCCGGAGGGGTGACGCTCGACGACCTGCGCGCGCGCGGGCTCGCCTGAGCAGGCGCTTCAGCGGCGGCGCACGCGGAGGGCCGGCGGCGTGAGCGCGCGACCGAAGGCGCAGCCGAAGGTGGCCCCCTCGACGAGGTTGCCGTTGACGCGCGCGATCGACACGACGGTGCGCTCCGCGGCGCCGACCATGCACAGCGAGCCGTAGCCGGTGGCGACGAGGCGCTCGGCCGCGACGCCGGCGGCGACGAGCGCGCCTCGCACGGCCGTCGCGCGCTCTGCGCTGAGGCGCTCGTTGCGGCGCGCGTGCGTGTGCGCGTGCGTGTGCGCCTCGATCGCGACGAGCTCGACCTCGCTGTGCGACGCCAGGTAGGCGGCGATCTGTGCGATCGACTGGCGGAATCCATCGGCGTCGGCGGGGGCCGCGCTCTGGGCCTGAAACGTCAGCGTCGTCGCGGTGAACTCGGCAGATGTCGCCTCGGGCGCCGCGTGCTCGCCGTGCTCCGCCGGGGCCGCGTGCTCGCCGTGCTCCGCCGGGGCCGCGTGCTCGCTGTGCTCCGCGGGCGCGGCGTGCTCGGCGTGCTCTGCGGGCGCGGCGTGCTCTGCGGGCGCGGCGTGCTCTGCGGGCGCGGCGTGCTCTGCGGGCGCGGCGTGCTC
>CAISKJ010001400.1 GCA_903885885.1 uncultured delta proteobacterium | reverse complement strand
GAGCGACGGTAGAAATCCATGAGGCAGAGGTCGATCTCGTCGCACATCACGAACTCGCCGCGCGCGCGCAGAATGCCCTCTTTCAAGGCCTTTCCGTAGTTGGGCTCGCCGATCGAGAACGAGCTCACCTCGGGGTACTTCTCCGCGAGGCTCGCGGCGAGCGCCACGGTGCCGTCGCGCGAGCCGTTCTCCGCGAGAATGATCTCGAAGGGCCAGCCGAACTCGAGAAGCTGCTCGCGCAGGTCGCACACCGCGGCCTGCAAGATCGCCTCTTCGTTGTAGATCGGGATCACCACCGACAGACGTGGGTGGGGCCGCGCTGCGCCTCCGTTGGCGCCTCCCTGCTCGCTCATTCGAGATCCTCCTCGAAGCCGCCGACGCCACCGCGTCGCGGCCCGACAACCATCCGTAAGCTACCTTCGCGGGGGGAGTAATGGCACATGGGCCAGCCCGTCAAGCGCGTTGCAACGCCAGCGGTCTCAGGCCGGGGGCGAGCGGTCTCGGACGGCCCGCGATGACGGCGCTCAGCGCGCTGCGGGGGCCGGGCGCGCGGGCGTCGCCGGCGGGTCCATGCGCACGTCGAGGGCGGCGTTGCGGCGCAATTCGCGAATGTAGAGGTCCTGCTGGCGCTGCATCTCGCGGTTGAGCAGCACGGCGTAGAGCCGATCGCGCACCTCGTCGAAGGGCGGCGCGGTGACGGCGCGGCGCGACACCAGGCGCAGCACGTGAAACCCGTTGGGGCCGCGCACCGGGTCGGAGATCTCGCCGTCGGAGAGCTGCGCGAGCGGCGCGTCGAGCTCGGCGGGCAGCACGCCCGGCTGAATCTCTCCGAGGTCTCCGCCCGAGGCCTGCGTGGCCTCGTCCTCCGAGAACTGCGTCACGAGGGTTGCGAAGTCTTCGCCCGCGCGGGCCCGGCGCGTCGCCTCGGCCGCGCGCGCCGCGATGGCCGCCACGCGCTCCGGCGCCGCGTCGGCGGGAACGGCCAGGAAGATGTGCGCCGCGCGCACCGCCGAGGCGTTGGCGCTCTCCCGCACGAAGCGCCGATAGGCCTCTTGCAGGTCGCTGTCGGTGATGTTGATGCGCCCGCGCACGCGGAGCTGCAGCACCTTGAGGCGCCGCACCTCGGTTTCCATGTGCGTGCGGTACTCGGCGCGCGTGATGCCCTCGCGCTCGAGGGCGCCGTAGAGCTGCTCAATCGTGGCGCCGCGCTCGCGAGCGATGCGCTCGACGAACTGATCGACGTCTTCGTCCGTCACCGTGAGGTGCAGGCGCGTCGCGGCGTGGCGAATGAGCGAGTCGTCGATCATCCGGTCGAGCGTCTCGCGCAGCACGCGCTGAAAGAGCCGCCCCCGCTCGGCCTCCGGCACGTCGCGCGGCACCTCGGCCATGAAGGGCCGCGCGCGCGTCTCGACCTCGGAGAGAAAGATCGCCTCCTCGTCGAGCACGGCCACCACGCGGTCGAGGATCTCGGCCCGCGCCACGCGCGACGGCGCGAGCGCGCCGACAGTCAACAACGCAGACAGAACGAGGGCGCCGGTTCGCATCGGATGGTTCAACTCAGTGAGGTACGGTGACACCCGGGACCATCCCCGGAGGGAGCGCGCCGCGCAAGGCCGGGGGCGCCGAACCCGCGGGCGCCGCCACGGTGACCCGCGCCAGCGCCGCCTCGTCGATCTGCACGCTCGCCGCGCCCCGCAGCCGCGCCACGAGCGCCTGCATCGCGGCCTCTTCGGCCTGATCTCGCCGCTCGCGCAGGAGGCGCCCGCGGATGCGACGGCCCTCCTCCTCGAGCGTGCGGTGCAGCGCGTCGCGCTTCGCCGTGAGCCGCACCACGTGGAAGCCCGGCGTGCCGTTGGGGCCGCCGTGGGCGCTCTCGACCACCTCGTTGGGGATCTCGCCCGTGCGCGTGAGCGCGAACGCGGCGGCGGCCACCTCGGGCGGCACCCCTGCGCCCCCCCGCGCGACCGAAGAACCCCAGGTCGCCGTCGGCCGCGCGCGAGGCCGCGTCGACCGAGAGGCGCCGCACGCGATCGCGAAACACCGCGTCGTCGTCGGGGTGGGCGCGCAGATCGACGAGGCACTGCTCGGCCGCCGCGCGCGACGCAAACGCGATCTGGCTCGCGCGAACCTGCGCCTCGGTCTCGTACTCG
>CAISKJ010001399.1 GCA_903885885.1 uncultured delta proteobacterium | reverse complement strand
CGATGGCGCTCACAAACTTGAGGTCGTACTTGTCGAGCTCGCGCGCGCCCTCGATCTGCAGGGCCCCGAAGGGCGGGTGGTCGGCCACCACGAGCGGCACCACGATGACCCGCCCCGCGGGCGCCTCGCCCTCCTCCAACTGCGGGAGCGGGTGCGCGCTGTCGACCTCGCGCGCGTCGAGCGCGTCGCCCGACTCTGCTCCGACGAGGTACGCGTAGGCGTGCTTCACGTGGGCCTTGAGGGCCACGAGGCGCGCCGTGTCGCCCGCGTTCGCGAACCACACGACCATGCGCGCGCCCGCGTCGGCCGACTCGATCACAATGGCGCTGTGGAGCGGCAGCGAGCGTGACACCACCGCGAAGGCCACGTCGAGGGTCTTCACCGCGTCGTCGAAGCGCGCGAAGAGCTTGCTGATCTCGTAGAGGTCCTCGAGGCGCTGGTGGTCGCGGGCGAGGTCGTCGTAGGAGCGCGGCGTCGGCGTGTCGCTGCGCGGGGCAGGCTGCTCGGAGTGGCGTGTGTAGCCGTTGGGCATGGCGTGCGCTCGCGGGCCGCTACGGCGCGACGAGGGCGCCTACGCGCAGCCCGCCTCGCGCGATGCTCACGAGGTGCGTGCCCCGCTCGTGGTCGGTGCCGCGCGTCTTCACCACCACGAGGGTCGGCGTGAGGCCGCCGTCGAGCGCGCGGTATCGCAGCATGAGAAGGTTGTCGGCGATGGGCGAGAACCCCTCGTCGGTCACGCGCTCCGTCGAGCTCAGCGACGGGGCCTCGAGGGTGAGCAGGCTCGTGAGCCCGAGGCTCTTGAAGCGCACCATGAGCTTGTAGAGCATGTGGCGAAACTCGCCCTTGGCCATGTGCTCGGTCTGCATCTGCGTCACGGCGTCGAGCACCACCCGCGTGGCCGCGAGGGTCGCGAGGCGATCGGCCAGGGCAGTGAGAAACTGCCCCGCGCGCAGGTGCTCGCGCGTCACGTAAATGATCTCGATGAGGCCCGCGTCGACGGCGGCGCGCAGGGGCAGCCCCAGGGCCTCGGCGCTCGCGAGAAGCTGCTGCGGCCCCTCCTCGAGGCCCACGTAGAGCCCCGGCTCGCCGCGCGCCGCGCCCTCGAGAAGAAACTGCAGCCCGAAGGTGCTCTTGCCGATGCCTGCGCTGCCCGACACGAGGGTCACGCTGCGCTTCAGGAGACCGCCGCCCAGCAGCGCGTCGAGGCCCGGCACGCCGGTGCCCAGGCGCGTCGCCGCATCGAGGGCCGGCGGCGGCCCCGCGGCGCGCAGGTCGTCGCCGTAGCGCGGAAACACCGACACGCCGCCCTCACCGATCACCATGTTGTGTCGGCCCTTGAGGTGGGCGGTGTTGCGGAGCTTGTACACCTCGATGTAGCGCTCGCGCTCCATGCCCTCCTCCGTCGAGCTGAGAATGATCACGCCGTCGACGACGGTCTCCTCGACGCCGAAGCGGCTCACCTGCAGCGAGCCGTAGGGCACGTCGGTGGGAAAGAACCCGACGGCCCCCGCGTTCTGCACGATGCTGCAGAGGTGAAAGACCTTCTCTCGCACGAGCTGCGGGTCGACCACCTTGTGCAGAAACACCGACACCGAGTCGATGACCACGCGCCGGGCCTTCATGGCCTCGATGCGCCTCTGCATCAGGAGTAGGTGCGCCTCGACCATGATGTCGGGCTGCGGAATGAACACGATCTCGAGCATGCCGCGCGCGATCTCGCGGTCGAGGTCCCACCCCATGCCAATGGCGGCGGCGCGGAGGCGCTGCTCGCTCTCTTCGAACGAGAAGAGCACGCCGCGCTCGCCGGCGAGGGCGCCGCGGTACACGAACTCGAGCGAGAGCATCGTCTTGCCGGTGCCGGCCACGCCCGAGATGAGCAGGCTCGAGCCCCAGGGGATGCCCGGGCCGAGGATCTCGTCGAGGCGCGCGATGAAGGTCTTGCAGCGCGCCTGCGGGCCGTCGGGCGCGGGCTCGCGGCGCAGGGCCACGCGCGGCGCAAACACCTCGATGCCCTGCGCGTCGATGAGAAACGGGTGATCCTCGCGGCTGTGGTCGGTGCCGCGCATCTTCACCACCGTGAGGAAGCGCTGGTTCTCGCCGAGCGACTCGCGCTGCGACAGCACCATGAGCCCGTAGACGATGGAGAAGAGCGGGTTGCTCTGGTACTCCGCGGGCCCGTACTCGCCGATGAGGAGCGACGTCGCCTCCCAGGCCATGAGGTTCACGGCGATCTCGTAGCTGAACTTGCGCAGCTCTTCTTTCGACTGCGCGAGGTCGTCGAAGACCTTGAAGCTGTCGATGACCACCACGGTAGGCTTGGCCTTCTTCACATGCTCCATCACGAGCGCCGT
>CAISKJ010001398.1 GCA_903885885.1 uncultured delta proteobacterium | reverse complement strand
TTCACGTCGACGACGTGGGGCTTCGCGCCCGCGAAGAACGGGCCGTCGCCGATCTGGGCCTCGACGAAGGCCGCCCACGTGGGGATGGTGACCTTCGCGAACTGCTCGCGGGCGGCGCGCTTCTCGTGGTCGGGGAGGCGCCCGGAGGGGGCCACGGCGGCGCGCAGGTCTTCGACGGCGGCCATCACCGACTCGTGCCGCGCGGCCTCGAACAGGTCGCTCGGGTGCAGGCCGTGGAGGCGCCCGATGAGCACCAGGATGGCGTTCGACTGGCCGATGGGCGCGTGGCCGGGCACCTCGAGCATGGGCAGCGTGCCGAAGGGCGTCGTGGGCTTGAGGGCCGCCCACGCCTCGCGCGCGATGCGGTTGTCTTCGAAGTCGGCGCCGGCGAGCGAGAAGGCGAGGCGGCACTCTTCGCCGCGGCTCACGGGCATGTCGAAATAGGTCAATCGGGGCTTCGTCATGGCGCGCACGCTAGCAGCAGCGCGCGCGGTGGCGGAAGTTTCGCGCCCCCTGTGCGGGCCCCCGGGCGCACCGTTGTGCCCGGTGCGCAGCGCGTTCGTGGGCGGGCGGGGCGATGCGCGGCGCAATGGTGCGCGCACCGAATTTGCAGTCCGACCCGGTTTCGAAACGACCGCGTTTCACGGAGGATCTCGTGGAAGGAAAGACGTTGCGTTCACCGCGCGTGGCGGCCCTCGTCGGGCCGTCGATGACTGGCAAGACCGCGCTGCTGGAGGCGCTCCTCGTCGCGTGCGGCGCGCTCGCGAAGAAGGGTGTGGCGCGCGAGCACGGCGCCGAGCTCACCGCGGCGACGGCGGAGTACGAGGGCGAGCGCTGGACCTTCATCGACTGCCCGGGCGCACCCGAGTTTGCGCAGGAGGCGGCGCACGGGCTGCTCATCGCCGACGTGGCCGTGGTGGTGGTCGACGCCGACGCGTCGCGCGCGGCGGCGGTGAGCCCGCTGCTGGCGCTCCTCGACGCGCGCAAGGTGCCCCACGTGGTGTTCGTGAACAAGGTCGACGTCCCCGGCGCGGCGGCGCGGCTGCGCGAGACGCTCTCGGCGCTGCAGGGCCTGAGCGCGCGGCCCCTCGTGATGCGCGAGCTGCCGCTGCGCGACGGGCATAACGTGACGGGCTACGTCGACCTCGTGAGCGAGCGCGCGTACGGGTACAAGGGCCACGACGAGGCGCTGATCACCCAGCTCCCCGAGTCGGTGCTGCCCGAGGAGCACGAGGCGCGGCGCGTGATGCTCGAGCAGCTCGCCGACCTCGACGACCACCTGCTCGCGGAGCTCCTCGACGACGTGAACCCCACGCCCGAGGAGGTGTACGCGAACCTCCGCAACGACCTGCGCAGCGACCTCCTGGTCGATGTGTTCTTCGGCTCGGCGGAGCAGGACCACGGCGTGCGAAGGCTGTTGAAGGCCCTGCGCCACGAGGCCCCGGAGGCCTGGGAGACGGCCGCGCGCGTGGGGCTCCCGCCCGGCGACGGCGCGCTCGTGCAGAGCTTCAAGACCGTGCACGCGCAGCACGTGGGCAAGCTCAGCTTCGCGCGCGTGTGGCGCGGCGAGGTGAGCGACGGCATGACCCTCGGCGGCGACCGCGTGTCGGGCGTGTTTCGCCTCGCGGGGCCGAAGCACACCAAGGTGGCGCGCGCCGCCGCGGGCGAGGTCGTGGCGCTCGGTCACCTCGACGGCGTTCGCACGGGGCAGGGGGCCACGGCGGACCGCGCGCTCGACCTCCCGTGGATCGAGGCGCTGCAGCCCGTGGCCTCGCTCGCGCTCAAGCCCACGCGCCTCGGCGACGACGTGAAGCTCTCGGGCGCCCTCGCGAAGCTCACCGAAGAAGACCCGAGCCTGCGCGTCGAGCAGAACGCCGACGCCCACGAGCTCGTGCTGTGGGGCCAGGGGGACAAGCACCTGCGCCTCGCGCTCGACCGCCTCGCGTCGCGCTTCGGCCTCGAGGTGCGCACCGAGGCGCCGCAGGTGCCGTACCGCGAGACGGTGCGCCGATCGATCTCGCAGCACGGGCGCTTCAAGCACCAGAGCGGCGGCCACGGGGCCTTCGGCGACGTGGTGATCGACGTGGTGCCGCAGCCCCGCGGCGAGGGCTTCGCCTTCGACGAGACCGTCACCGGCGGCGCGGTGCCGAAGCAGTACTACGCGTCGGTGGAGAAGGGCGCGCGCGAGTTCTTCAAGCAGGGGCCGCTGGGCTACCCCGTGGTCGACGTGAAGGTGGTGCTCACGCACGGCAGCTATCACGCCGTCGACAGCTCCGACATGGCGTTTCAGCAGGCTACGCGCGTGGCGCTCACCGAGGCGATGCCCAAGTGCGAGCCCGCGCTGCTCGAGCCCGTGCTCGCCCTCACGCTCACCGCGCCCAGCGAGTTTACGCCGCGCGTGCAGCGCCTCGTGACGGGGCGCCGCGGGGGCCACCTGCTCGGCCTCGACCAGCACCCCACCACCCGCGGGTGGGACGTGATCGAGGCCCACGTTCCGCAGGCCGAGCTGCGCGAGCTGGCCACCGAGCTGCGCACCGCCACGCAGGGCGCGGGCACCTTCACGTGGTCGGTGGATCACCTTCGCGAGGTCGACGGCAAGCAGGCCGAGCGCGTGATCTCGGTGCGCCGCAAGGCCCTCGCCGACGCCCGCGCTCAGTGACGCGACGCGCGGCGGCGGCGCGCCATCGCCGCCAGCGCGATCAGCGCCCCGAGTGATCGCCTCTGCCCGCGCGGGGCAGGGGTGCGCGCGCGGCACCCGCATCCGCCCGACAGCGCAGGGTCTTCGTAGACGAGCGGCGTGTCGCCGTCGGCGCCGTCGGGCGACGCGTCGGTGCGCGCGCCGCCGTCGGTAGGTGCGCCGTCGGTAAGTGTACCGTCGGTAAGTGCACCGTCGGTAACTGCACCGTCGGTAGGTGCGCCGCTGTCGAGGCCCGCGTCGGCGAGCTCGGGGGCGACGTCGTCGCCGTCGTCGACGGTCACAGGCGGAGGCGTCGGGGCGGTGGCTGCGCCGCTCCACACGCCGAGCACGTCGACGATGAGGTGCGCGCGCGTGCTGGCGAACACGCAGAGCGCGCCGCCGCCCAGCGTCGAGACGGTGAGCGCGCCCACCGCGCGGTCGATGGGAAAGTTGAGCGACGCGGTGCCGGGCACCGTTCCGCCGCAGGGAAACGCCGTGACGAAGCCCGGCGCCGACGCGCCCACCACCGTGAGGTTGGCCACTACGGCGACGGCGCCCGCGGGCATCCCGGGCATGCGCTGAATGGGCAGCTCGACCACCTGACGCGCCGCGAGTCGGCCCGTATAGAGCGCCGCGGCCTCGCGCGTGTCGAGGATGCGCCGCGGCGAGAGCGCGGTGTACGCGAGCGTGCTCGACGGGGTGAAGTAGCCCGTGACGTCGACGACGACGTGCGCCGCGACGTTCGACAAGAGGCAGAGCTGGCCGCTGCCCAGCGTCGAGACGACGTTGTTGGTGACCACCGCGCCGGCGGAGAAATTCACGTTGCTCGTGGGCGGCGTCGGGGTGCCGCAGGGGTACGCCGTGACGAAGCCCGGCGCGTCGCCCGCGATGACCGTGACGCTCGCGGTGACGCCTACGGCGCCCGCGGGCGCGCTCACGTCGACGGGCCGGGGCACGTTGGAGACGAGCGCGACGTCGGAGCGCGTGTCGAGCACGCGCGTCGGACCCGACGGCAGAAGGCCCGCGCCCGTGGGCGAGAAGGCCCCGTAGGCGTCGGTGATCATGTGGGCGGGGTTGATGGTTTCGAAGGTGACCCCGTTGCCCGCGCCGAGCACCACGGGGGTCGCGTTGGCGATCGCGGTGCCGACGACGTAGTTGACCGTCGACGTGGGAGGCCGCGGCTGACCCGCGGAGAACGCCGTGGCGAAGCCTGGGCCGTCGACGCCGATCGTGGCGACGTTGAGCCACACGCCCGTCGCGCTCGGGGGGAGGCCTACGGCCGACCAGTCGCTGAAGGTGCCGTTCGACGTCGCCGTGAGGGGCCCCGCGGCGCCCGAGCGCGCGAGGCGCGTGCTCGCCGCGGGGGTGCGCGTGTCGAAGAGGCGCTGCGGGCCCACGAAGGTGAAGCGCCCCGGCGCCGCGGCGGCGCGCACCGACGGG